>JAVHRE010000214.1:0-3542 GCA_036171495.1 Bacteroidales bacterium | reverse complement strand
AAAAGTTACAATGACAGCTAAACCCTTATACCATTTCCCATAAGTTCCGTATAATAAAATTCTGACATAAATTTACAAATTTTCCCGACTTTATGGACAGACACTAAATAATTTTCGTGCAAACACTATTTATTCGTAACGCTATGCTTAATAAAAAAAGATATTATGAAACATGATATTTTTTATGAATAGCTAATAGAATAATTAATATTTTTGAAAAAATTAAAATATGCAGAAATTGTTATTATTAGGCGACGAAGCCATTGCGTTAGGAGCTATTGATTCGGGTTTGTCGGGAGTTTATGCTTACCCAGGTACCCCATCAACCGAGATAACTGAATTTATAATAAGTTCTAAAATAGCAAAAGAAAAAGGTGTAAAGGCAAAATGGTGTGCAAACGAAAAAACTGCAATGGAGGCAGCTCTCGGTATGTCGTATGCTGGCAAAAGAGCTATGGTTTGTATGAAACACGTTGGATTAAATGTTGCCGCCGACGGTTTTATAAATTCAGCAATTACAGGTACTAACGGTGGTTTAATAGTTGTAGTTGCCGATGACCCCTCAATGCACTCATCACAAAATGAACAAGACAGTAGATTTTATGGAAAATTTGCAATGCTCCCAATTTTTGAACCAAGCTCGCAACAAGAAGCATATAACATGATGCACTATGGTTTCGAAATATCTGAAAAATATAAAGTGCCTGTAATGCTTCGCATAACAACTCGCATGGCACACAGTAGGGCAGGAGTAGTTAGAAAATTTGAGAAAGAACAAAATTCATTAAAACTTCCATCTGATTTAAAACAATTTATTTTGCTGCCTGTTATAGCAAAGAAAAACTATCGTAAATTACTCGACAATCAGGTGAAATTTGAAAATGAAGCAGAAATTTCCGGTTTTAATAAATATTTTGATGGAAAAGACAAATCTAAAGGTTTAATTGCTTGTGGAATAGCATACAATTACATAATGGAAAATTATCAAAATAAAAGCTTGCCTTATCCATTGTTAGTAATTGCTCAGCACCCAATACCACGCAAATTAGTTCAAAAAATTTACTCCGAATGTAGCGAAATTTATGTTTTTGAAGACGGCTATCCATTAGTCGAAGAATTATTAAAAGGTCTTTTAAATCTCGGAAAACATGTTCATGGACGATTAGATGGAACATTGTCCCGCGATGGAGAGTTAACTCCAAATAATGTAGCTGTTGCATTAGGTTTAGAAGATACTTTCGGTCAGGCAGTTCCTGCAGTTGTAATTCCTCGTCCACCTGCACTTTGCAAAGGTTGTCCGCATAACGATACCTATTTAGCTTTAAATGAGGCATTAAAAGATTATTCAAAAGGCAGAGTATTTTCAGATATAGGTTGTTATACATTAGGAGCTTTGCCTCCTTTAGAGTCAATTAATTCTTGTGTTGATATGGGAGCTTCAATTACAATGGCTTATGGCGCTTCCGATGCTGGCTTAACACCGGCAATAGCTGTTATTGGCGATTCTACATTTACTCATAGCGGAATTACAGGTTTATTAGATTGTGCAACGCATAAAGCAAATGTGAAAGTTTTTATTTTAGATAATTTTACTACAGGAATGACGGGTGGACAACCATCGGCAGCATTAAACAAAATTGATGCAATTTGTTTGGGAGTAGGTATTGAACCAGAACATTTAAGAGTTTTAAAACCTTTACCAAAAAACCATGAAGAAAATGTTAAGATAATTAAAGAAGAATTGGCATATAACGGTCCATCTGTGATAATTACAAGGCGTGAATGTATTATTACACTTGATAAACGAATGAGAGAAAAATTTAAAAAACAAGAATAATGAAAAAAGATATAATATTAGCAGGAGTAGGAGGGCAGGGTATTTTATCAATTGCAACTACTATTGGTTCTGCAGCAATTGAAATGAGTTTGTTTTTAAAACAAAGCGAAGTTCATGGAATGAGCCAAAGAGGTGGCGATGTAATGTCGAATATGAGAATTTCTGCTCAAGAAATTTATTCCGACATAATTCCTTTTGGAAAAGCAGATATTATTATTTCTGTTGAACCTATGGAAAGTTTAAGATATTTACCTTATCTGTCAAAAGAAGGCTGGTTAATAACTAATTCCGTTCCATTTATCAATATTCCAAATTATCCTCCTATTGAAAATATTATTAATGAAATCAAGAAGTTACCTAATCATGTTTTGATTGATGCAGACAATATTGCAAAAGAATTGGGTTCCGAGAAATCGGCTAATATTGTTATACTTGGAGCAGCATCGCCATATCTCGATATTCCATTCGAAAGTTTAATAAACGCAATAAATAAGATTTTTAAAAACAAAGGGCAGAATGTAGTTGATTTGAATATTAAAGCTTTAGAAGCAGGAAGAAAATTCGCGATGGAAAAAGTTTAATCCCAAAACATTTTTTGTAGATAAGGAAATTCTTTGGCAAGTTCGCCCGAATAATAAAAATCGAAACCAATACCCCCAAAAGTATATTCTTTATCGTGAATAGTTATTCTTGAACCTCCAACTTTTGGGTCGGGTTTGGGAGTTGATGAGATAAAACCTACATTATAAAGTGTTATTAATATTTCGGGTCGGTTAGAAATATCGTAATTTGCTTTTTTCCATTGAGTTTGTATTTGTTTTAAATAAAGTGCTGGGTATAAATACTGATAAAAACGATTTCTGTAGCTTGTTAAACGACGATATCTTTCGGTATCTGGAACTTGTGTGGAAAAATCAAGCAAATGTTCATATTTTCTGCCAATATAATATGCAGATGATGTGTCTTTTAAATTACGTTCAATTGCCTTTGCAGTAAAATCTTTAACTCCTGCAACGCCAAGCGAAAATTGAGATTCTACCGATAAAACTTTTAAAGGACCAATATATGACTTGTATATTTCACGCTTAGAGTTAAATAAACGAATTTGTTCGCCGATTAAGCAACAAACAACAATTCTGGGTTCTACTCCTGCAAGCTCTGCTGCACTATCAATAAGTTTTTTATCTTTAGTGATAGCAATTTTTAAATCGTTCCATTCCGGAATATTCATCCAATCGAAAATGCTTGCTATAGTGTCGTGTTTAATGGGATACTCATAAATACTTTTTGCTTTATCAATAAGCTCAAGATATTTCGTATTTTTCGACATTTTAAAATCAATGGCAGCTAATAATTTTTTGGCTAACGTTGGGTCGTTTGATAAATTAACAGCATTTAAAATTAAATTAGCATTGTATGGATAAAATTTCCCTAAAAGCATTATTTTCATGTAATCTTCTGCTCTATCATTATTTAGCATATTAAAATAGGCAGAATCGTTTTTTTGTGTTTTAAAGTCTTTATCGGCTAATTCTTTGTATAACCGGTCGTTATAATCAACAGCTCCGGGGTCGTCTGTAAGGTGAAGTTTTATGGCAAAGTAAGATGCAGTTAACCCAAAACCAATTAATGCAAAAATAATTATAAATGTGTATATTAATACTTTGAATACTTTTTTCATAATGTTATATTTAATACTAATATT
>JAVHRE010000213.1:11815-16842 GCA_036171495.1 Bacteroidales bacterium | reverse complement strand
CGCTTTTTGCGGGAGACGCTATTTGAATTTTTAGAAGTCCCCATAAGTTATAATTTCTTTAAAGTCTCACATCATAAATCAAAATTTTATATTGATGTTTTTATATATTTGCCGATAATTTATTTACCAAATAGAATAAAATACAGTATCGAAGAACATTAAAATAAATGGAGATTAACAGTTGGAATAAATTAGATTTTGTTGGCGATATTCATGCTAATAGTAAAAAATTAGTCGCATTAATAGAAAAACTTGGTTATTGCAAAACGCAAGATAGCTGGAAACATCCCGAAAACAGACAATTAGTTATTTTAGGCGATTTTATAAATGTTGGCTCTGATAACAAACAAATATTAAGCATTTTACATGATTTATGGAAAAACAATACCGCATTAATTATTTTAGGCAATCACGAATATTTTTTAGCATGGTATTATTTTAAATTTGGTAAAAGCGCTTTTACTTCAACAAAATCGCCATTAATAAAGGATTACGAAAGTTTACTTTTAGAATTTAATAAATCAACTGACGAATTATGTGAATATGCAGAATGGCTTATGAAATTACCTTTTTATATTGAAAACGAAAAATTCAGAGCAGTTCATGCATATTGGTCGAATGAAAATATTGAGCTTTTAAAACCATTCGAAAATTTACACCAATTATTTAACAGGTTTGAAACTTCAAAATCTAAAGAAAAGAAACTGAAAAATGCAGTTAACGAAACAATTGAAGGGCTTAAACTACAGCTTTATGTTTCCTGTAAAATGAACAAACCTATTAAATACAGGATTAAATGGTGGCAAAATATTTATTATAAACCTTTACCACAAAGCATTATGACACACAGACCTGTTAAATGTCCGGGAGTAGTTGTTACACCCGAACTTTTACATGGTTTTAAAAATTACGATGAAACAGAAAAACCTGTATTTTTTGGTCATTATTGGTTTCAAACTTTGCCTTATTTAATTCGAAACAATGCGTGTTGTTTAGATTTTGGCGCAGCAAAAGGTGGTTATTTAGTTGCATATAAGTGGAATGGCGAAAAAGAATTGAATGCTGGGAATTTAGTTTATGTGTAAGAAAAATTAATAGTTTTAAAAATTCTCAGTCCAGTTTCTTCTTCTTAAAAGTTTTAAGTCTTGCAAAACAGCCGATTTAACATTAATCTGGAAACTATAGCTTTTATAAATACCAAACGGGACCCACGAGAAACGCATTTCCCAGCAATGCAAATCTCTATAAATATTAATATTAGTATAAGTAAATTTTTTGCTTTCTATATCGAAACCCGATTGTGCCGAAAATTTCCATTTTTTTGTTAAGTTAACATCACCCGAAAAACTAAGAGTTTTTGTGATGGTGTTTTTAAATTTGTATGTTTCTTCGTTGTACTGTGTTGTATAATACAAGCTTAAATCAGTTCTGAAATTCCATGGAATTTTAAAATCAACATAATAATCCAAATAATTTTTGGGAAGTCCGGCATTTATAGCTGCTTGCTTTGGTTCTTCGATAGGTTTGTTATCTTTTTTCTTAAAACCTTCTGAATTAAAGCTAAAACCCGCAGAAAGATTTCCCGAAGCAAGTCGTCCTATTTTTTGATTTTTTTTCCATTGCGACATTTTTTGTTTCCGTCCTAACGAGTCATAAGCGTAGGGGTCAATTATTCCACCAAAATTTATATCAACAATTTTAAAAAGATTAGTTCGCCCGCTAACATTTATTGATGACCATTTCATCGAATCTAACGCCATGTTATAACTACTTCCGAAATTTAAACTTTCAAGTAAAACTATTTTTTTAGTGCCGGTTATGGTATCTTTACTCGATTTTACTTTCATTTCCAAATTATTACCCAAACTTATATTTATTGCTCCGTATTTTCCGGCACTTGGACCTCCATAAATGCCATTATTAAATATCGAATAAGTTTCGGTTCTTCCTAATGTGTCTTTCTGAACAGTTTTAAAATAACCATATTGCTGTTTTGAGTAATCGGGGCGGTAACTGTAGCTAACGCTTGGAGTGAGCATGTGACGCAAAGCAATAATTTTTGCATTTGGATTTCTGCTTTGAAAAAAGCCATAAAGTTTTGTTGTTAAGGGAATTGAAACAATATAATCGCCGGCTCTTTTAAACCCTTTAACAGTATCAGTTTTTAAATATGCAGGGATAGTATCTGTTGGAAAATTTTGTATAGGCATCCATGTTTTGTTAATTGTTTTTAAATACCAACGTTCAGTATATGTAAGCGAGGGGTTTAACATAAAATATTTAAAAATTTTCATAGATGTTGAAATTGGTATGCTATGCTTTATACCGTTATTAAAATTACGCAAAGTTTGGTCGGCAAATAACTTATTTTCTTTAGTTTGAATAGAGTTCGACAAATTCGCATTATATGAAACGCCAATATTTTCGTAAATACTTTGATACCATCGTATTTTTCCGCTCCTGTTTTTCGATTTAAAAAATGTTTGTCGCGACATTGATAAATTAAGTTCAGGCAGGCTTAAATTAATTGTGCTGTCTAAAAGATTTTGGCTGTGCCTGAAGTTTGCCGAAAAATTAAAGGGTGAATTTTGCCATCTCTGAACATAAGAAATATTTGATTGAACTGAACTCTGTAATCTGTTATCTACACTATAATTATTGTATTTATTATATGAGCTTGAACCAAAATTAACATTTGCCGAAAATGTGTGGTTAGGATGTGCTTTAGAATCTTGGTTGTGCATCCATCTAAGCCAATATGTATTTGTGTTAGAATAATTTGGCAGTTCTTTTTCGCCTATAATAAGTTTCGAATAACTAAAATTAAAATTGCCATTGTATTTATATCTCTTTTTGTAGTCGGACAATAAACTGCTTCCCCATGAGCCTCTCGAATAAACTTCGCCTCTTAATGTTGCATCAACATAATCGCTTATTGCAAAATAATATCCGCCGCCTTTTAGAAAAAAACCACGATTTATTTCTTCGCCATATTCAGGAATAATTATACCCGATTTATTTCCTTTTTTGTTTGGGAAAAAACCAAAAGGTATTCCAAGCGGAATAGGAACATCTTCAATAACAAGATATGCGGGTCCCGAAATAATTTTATCGTTTGGAATTACTTTGGCTTTTGTTAAGTTAACATAGAAGTGAGGATGTTCGAGGTCGCAAGTAGTATATAAACCATTTTTTAAACAAACATTACCATTTGATAATCTTTTAGTACGCTCGCTGTGTAAAAATCCACCCGATTGTTCGGTTATAACGCCGGAAATTATTCCTTTTTTAGTTTTAAAATTGTAACGAAGTGATTGAGCAGTAAACTCATCACCTCCATCTTTAAATTTAGGTTTCCCAACTTCTTTACCTGTACTATCTTTAACTCCCTTAGCAAAAGCCTCATCTTTACCAAAATCAATTTCGATATAATCGGCTTTTAATTCAATTTCTTTATAATTAATTTGTGCAGCATTATATAAATAGACTTTTTGTTCTTTAATATTAAAAAGCATCGAATCGCTTGCTGTGTATTCAACCGGAGCATCAACACGGTTACCTTTTTTTATGACTGTTACTTTTGTTGTGTCTTTGCCTAATGAGTCAATTGCTACTTTTGTTCCATCAGTTAATTTAATGGTATCTACACTATTAACAATAGAATCTTTAGGAATAACAACCTGACATTTAGCTGTTTTCCACGAAATAGTCAGAAAAAAACTAACTAAAATAATATAAACATAATATTGTACGAATGTATTATTTTTGTGCAAAATTTCGTTTCATTTAAAACTTCAAAACTAATCAAAAATTTTGATGCACAACATACGGCAATCATACTTGATTAACAGAAACTCCGCAATATACTTAGTATTGCTCTTATTGTTAATTTTATTTAATTTAAAAATCACTGCCCAAAATACTGGAAGTAAATACACTTTAAAAACAGTAGTTATTGATGCCGGTCATGGAGGAAAAGACCCGGGAGCTAATGCAAATAAAGGAAAAGAGAAAGAAAAAAATATTGCTTTGGCGGTAGCGTTAAAATTAGGAAAACATATCGAAAATAATTGTAAAGATGTTAAGGTAATATATACAAGAAAAAAAGACGAGTTTGTTGAATTATTTAAAAGAGCGCAAATTGCAAATTCAAATAAAGCCGATTTATTTATTTGCATTCATGTAAATAGCAGTAAAAAAAATGACGCTTATGGTACCGAAACTTATGTAATGGGATTACATAAAACTCAAGGAAATCTTGATGTTGCTATGAGAGAAAACGCGGTAATTACTAAGGAAGACAATTATCAAAACCAATACGAGGGATTCGACCCACATAGCACCGAAGCTTTTATAATTTTTTCGCTTTATCAAAATGCCTATTTAGACCAAAGCTTAAATTTTGCATCAAAAATTCAAAAACAATTTTCGCAAAATGCTAAACGACTTGACCGGGGAATTAAACAAGCCGGATTTTTAGTTCTTTGGAAAACCTCTATGCCAAGTGTTTTAACCGAAATTGGTTTTATAAGTAATGAAGATGAAGCAAAATATTTACTTAATGATTCATGTCAGAACCAAATAGCTTTTTCGATTTATAAGGCATTTAAAGAATATAAAAACGAATTAGAAGGAAAAACTACAAACAAAGAATCAACTGATGAAGTGATAAATGTACAAGATAATACTACCCCGATTGATACTAATTCTACTTTAAACAACGATGTTCCTTTGAATATTAACGATTCTATTTACTTTTATGTTCAAATAATGTCGTCGGTAAAAAAGTTAGAACTTAATTCTGAAAAATTTAAAGGTGTAAAAAATGTTAATGAACTTAATATTGACGGATGTTACAAATACACTTACAGCAAATCAACTTCTTTTAATGAAATTATTAAAACACAAAAAGAAATTAGAACACAATTCCCTGATGCTTTTGTAATTGCATTAAAGGGAGGAAAAAAAATTCAAGTAAATGAAGCAATAAAACAAACAAAGAATTAATTTTAGCAAATAAAAAAAGT
>JAVHRE010000213.1:0-11715 GCA_036171495.1 Bacteroidales bacterium | reverse complement strand
AAAAGTATAAAGTTAAAAGTATAAAGTTAAAAGTATAAAGTTAAAAGTATAAAGTGAAAAGTATAAAGTGAAAAGTATAAAGTTAAAAGTATAAAGTGAAAAGTTAGAAGTGAAAAGTTGAAAATTGTAAATAATCTATAAGAGAAAAATGGCTGTTAAAATTTCAAACGAAGTAAAAGTTGGTATCTTGGTCTTTATTGCCATTTGTTTATCTATTTGGGGTTATCATTTTTTAAAAGGGAAGAATTATTTCGAAAGCAGAAATACATATTTTGTAATTTACGATAAAGTTGACGGGTTAGTCGAATCAAGTCCGGTTTTAATTAATGGACTTAAAGTTGGATTAGTTACAAATATTTCGTTTACACACGACACTTTAAATAGAATTTTTGTTAAAGTATTGGTTGACAATGAATATCATATTCCAGATTCGAGTATAGCCGAAATATATAGCGTTGACTTAATGGGAAGCAAAGCCATTCGGCTTAACTTCTCGAAATTAAAAAAATTTTATAAATCAGGTGATACATTGTATTCAAAGATAGAACAAGATTTAAAATCGCAAGTTAGTGCACAAATGCTCCCGCTTAAAGTAAAAGCCGAAGAACTTATACTTTCTATTGATTCTGTAATGTCTGTGGTTCAAAATATTTTTAACGAAAACACTCGCGAAAATTTATCAAAAACCTTTGCAAGCATAAAGGAAACCATTAAAAACCTTGAAAGCACATCAATTTCGCTCGACACTCTTATGCGTAACGAAAAATATGTACTTGCCCGTATTTTTGCTAATGTCGAGTCTATTACTAACAATTTGAAAAACAACAATGAACAAATTAATCAAATACTCAACAATTTCTCAATGATAAGCGACTCATTGCAAAAATCGAACATCAAAAATACTATTCAAAATGCTAACTCTGTGCTACTGCAAGCTAACAATATTTTAGGAAAAATAAACAGAGGCGAAGGTTCATTTGGATTACTAATTAATAACGATACCTTATATAAAAATCTCGAAAACGCATCGCGTAACCTCAATAAACTTATGCAAGATTTTCGCGAAAACCCCAAAAGATATGTGCATTTTAGCATTTTCGACTTTGGGAGAACTGTAATAGTTGACGAAAACGGAAAAAAAATTAATAAAGGAGGAAAAAATGCTCAAGCAGACACTACAAAATCAACATCCGACAATACCTTTATATATAAGGTACAAATTCGTTCAGCTAAAAAACAAATTAAACCAAATTCTCGAGAATTTAAAGGTATTAACAATGTTGAAGAAAATTATTTTGACGGGAGATACAAATATACAGTCGGTAAATACATCACTTTAGACGATGCAATTAAAGAACAACAAGAAATAATAAATATTTTTCCAGATGCATTTGTAGTGTCTTTTCAAGGAAAACAACAAGTTCCAATACAAGATGTAAGAAAATAATAATTTATTTTTCAAAATAAGTTGTTATTATTACTCTTTCCATTTAATAAAAGATTACTTTTGCTTTTAACTAAACCGTTTATCATTAAAATATACTAACAAACACTTATGCAGAACATTACAAATATGCAACTTTTTAGATATGTTTTTTTGACAAACGTAAACAAGTTTTTAGCAATCAATTGTAAAATAAAATTAAAAAACAATAGCAATTAAATTTTTTTATAAACTATTTTTTTTACAATATTGCTGATTGAAATTATTGAACCGATAGAATTAAAATATTAAAACATATAATGAGTAAGAATCATGTTGAAATTTGGAATAATTGCTTAAAAGTAATTAAAGACAATGTGCCTTCAATTAGTTTTAAAACGTGGTTTGAGCCAATTATCCCATTAAAAATGGAAAATAACGTACTGACAATTCAAGTTCCCAGCCCTTTCTTTTACGAATATTTAGAAGAACAATACATTGATATTATTAGTAAAACATTACGCAAAGAAATTGGCGACAACGTAAAATTAGAATATAATGTTGTTATGGACAGCAATTCGCAATCCAATTCAAAACCATATACCGTTAAGCTACCAGCAAGAAATAAACCCGATTTAAAAAACCAACCCGTTTCTGTTCCTTTAGATCCAGACGACATCTCTATAAAAAATCCATTTATTTTACCAGGCATTAAGAAATTAAATATTGACCCACAACTCGACCCCGACAAATCTTTTAGCAATTTTGTTGAAGGCGAGTGTAATAGATTAGCTCGCTCAGCAGGATATGCAGTTGCTTGCAACCCAGGCGGTACAGCGTTTAATCCATTATTTATTTATAGTGCCAACGGATTAGGAAAAACTCACCTTAGCCAAGCAATTGGCATAGAAGTAAAAGAACGTTTTCCCGAAAAAACTGTACTCTATGTTCAAGCACATAAGTTTATTACTCAATTTATGGACTCTACCCGTAACAATAATCGCAACGATTTTGTTCATTTTTATCAGATGATAGATGTGCTTATTATTGACGATGTTCACGAATTATCTGGCAAAGAAAGAACTCAAGATATATTCTTCCACATATTCAATCACTTACATCAATCTAACAAGCAGCTTGTTATCACAGCCGATAAACCTCCTGTTGAAATTCAAGGTATTGAACAACGACTTCTTTCGCGTTTTAAATGGGGATTGGCTGCTGATTTGCAACCACCAGATTTTGAAACCCGTATAGCTATTTTAAAGAAAAAAATATATAACGACGGCATAGAATTAACCAACGAAATTATCGAATACCTTGCATCGCACATTAATAATATGCGCGAAATTGAAGGAGCACTTGTGTCTATTTTAGCACATCTTACACTTAATAAAAAAGAAATAACACTCGAACTTGCAAAACAAATTATAGATAAACTTGTAAAAAGTACCCGCCGGGAAATATCAATAGATTATATTCAAAAAATTGTTTGCGATTATTTTAATATGCAAGCCGAAATGCTGAAATCTAAAACACGTAAACGCGAGATTGTTCAAGCAAGACAAATAGCAATGTATTTTGCAAAAAATTTCACAAAAAATTCGTTAGCTGCTATTGGCTCTGTTATTGGCGGAAAAGACCATGCAACTGTTTTGCATGCTTGCAAAACTGTTAGTAATTTAATAGATACCGATAAACGTTTTAAATTATATGTTGATGAAATTGAAAAGAAACTTAAATTATAAAAGGGGAAGCAGGTTTAATACCTGCTTTTTTTTAAGGGTATCTCTAACCATACAAACCGTTATGCTGAATTTAACGTCATGCTGAACTTAACGAGAAAAATCCCAAGTCACAAGTTCCAAATACCAAATCCCAAGAGGGCTTGTGTGCAGGGCTTGGGTTTTGGAGCTTGGAATTTGAAACTTGGAGCTTTATTTTCAGCATCTCCAAATATTAATGAGATGGCGGGTCAAGCCCGCCATGGCGACAAACAAGTTCGGGATGACGTCCCGCTTTAGGCGGGATTAGAGGTGCCATTAATAAAATAAGTGCTAATTATATGTTCAATTTGGGCAATTTGTTAATAAATGGAGGTTGATGAGTATATAACCATAAAAACACCTTCGCAAGGAGTTTTTAAAGACCGCAAAAGCAGGTTTATTGGGTTAGCTTTCCCAATATCAAACGAAAATTTATTTAAACAAATTATAAAAGAAATTAAAAAAGAATATAACGATGCTACACATTATTGCTACGCTTATGTTTTAGGTTTAAACCGAGATGTTTTTCACTCAAGCGATGACAGAGAACCTGCAAATTCTGCGGGAGTTCAAATTTTAAGTCAAATTAATTCTAAAAAATTAACTAATATTTTGATAATTGTTGTGCGTTATTATGGCGGAACAAAACTTGGCGTACATGGTTTAATTAATTCTTATCGTTCAGCTACAATTGAAGCAATAAATAATGCCGAAATAATTAATGAATATGAAAAAACAAATTTTAAACTTAATTTTAATTATTTGCAAATGAGCATAGTAATGGGCTTATTAAAAGAATATCAATGTCAAATAACTACACAAAATTTCGAGTTGGAATGTAACATTGATTTTAAAATTAGAAAAAGTTTTGAACGCGATTTCTTAAAAAAAATAAATAGCATAAAAGATATAACAATACAAACAATAAATTAAAAAATGAAATTATTAAAACAACTTTGCAGTATTCATGCACCATCGGGCGAAGAACTTAAACTTAAAGAATTTATTTTATGGTGGGTAAACACAAATACGAATAACTGGAAAGTTAAACCTGCAATATTGGAAGATAGCCGACTACAAGATTCTGTTATTTTAGTTTTTGGTAAACCACGCACAGCGATATTTTCACACATGGATTCTACAGGATTTACTGCACGTTACAATAACGAATTAGTTAATATTGGAGGTCCAAATTTTAAGAATGGCGATAAACTAATATTTGAGAAACAAAATAACATACTTGAAACAAAACTTGTATTTGATAAAAAAACCGAAAAAACATATTGCGATTACAAAGAAATTATTTTAGCAGGAACCACTTTAACATATAAGGTGAATTTTAAAACAACCGAAAAAGAAGTCTTTGCACCATATCTCGATAATCGCCTCGGTGTTTGGGTTGCACTAAATATTGCAAAAAACATAGAAAATGGAATGTTAGTTTTTTCGTGCTACGAAGAACATGGTGGTGGAAGCGTTGAAAAAATCGCTAAAATAATTTACGAAAAATATTCTATTAATCAAGCACTTATTGCCGATATTACTTGGGCAACCGAAGGAGTTTTTCTTGATAAGGGCGTTGTTGTATCATTGCGGGATAAATATATTCCACGTAAATTTTATACAGATAAAATTTGTAACATTCTAAAAAAGAATAAAATAAAATTTCAATTAGAGGTCGAATCTTATGGTTCAAGTGATGGTGGTTATTTACAAAAATCTGCCGAGCCAATTGATTGGTGTTTTATCGGTGTTGCTGAAGAAAACAATCATTCAAGCCAAGAAAAAGTTTCGCTTAACGATATTAAAAGCATGCTAAAAACTTATGAAGTATTAATTAAAGAATTGTAACATAAATATAAATTAAAAACAACATGAAAAACAAAAGTTTAATTTCTATCCACGATTACTCAAAAAAAGATTATTTGAGAATTATGGATTTAGCCGAAGAATTTGAGAAGAACCCCGGTAAGTATGGAAATTTGCTGTCTGGCAAAGTAATAGCAACTTTATTTTTTGAGCCATCAACCCGAACACGCTTAAGTTTCGAAAGTGCCGTTCAACGGTTAGGCGGAAGAATAATTGGGTTTACCGATGCTGGTTCATCTAGTGTATCTAAAGGTGAAACCGTAAAAGATACAATTAAAACCGTTTCGCAGTATTCCGACTTAATTGTTATGCGTCACCCAATTGAAGGAAGTGCACGATTGGCAAGCGAAGTTTCTGATGTGCCTATTGTTAATGCAGGTGATGGAGCAAATCAACATCCTACACAATGTCTTTTAGATTTATACACCATTCGTCAAACTCAAAAAAAACTCGATAACTTAACAATCACAATGGTTGGCGATTTAAAATATGGGCGCACAGTTCATTCGTTAATTCAAGCAATGTCTTATTTTTCACCAACTTTCCATTTTGTTTCGCCTGAAGAATTGAAAATTCCTAATGAGTACAAAATGTTTTTAAAAGAAAAAAACATTAAGTTTGAAGAACATAGCGATTTAAGTAAAGTTTTAAAAACTTCTGACATTGTTTACGTTACACGTGTACAAAAAGAAAGATTTTCGGACCCGATAGAATACGAAAAAGTAAAGAATGCTTTTGTGTTAAAAAACAGCATGTTAGAAGGCACTAAATCTAATTTAAAAATTTTACATCCGTTACCACGCGTAAACGAAATAGACCAGGATGTTGATGCTAACGAAAAAGCTTATTATTTTAAACAAGCTTTTAATGGAGTTTATACCCGTATGGCAATTATTTCATCAATTTTAGGATTAAAATAAAAATTAATAATATGGCAACAAAAGATATGAAAGAGTTAAAAGTAAGTGCAATTAAACAAGGAACTGTAATTGACCACATTCCTGCAAGTAGTTTATTTAAAGTAATTTCGATACTTGAGTTACAAAAAATGGATACTCAAATTACAATTGGTTATAATTTTGAAAGTAAAAAACTGGGACAAAAGGGAATAATAAAACTTACCGATAAATTCCCCAGCCAAAAAGATTTGAATAAAATTGCACTTTTTGCTCCCGAAGCTAAAATTAATATAATAAAAAATTACAAAGTTGTTGAAAAAGACATAGTTCAGGTGCCCGATACAATCGAAGGTATTGTAAAATGTATGAATCCTAAATGTATAACAAATCACGAAAGTGTTAAAACAAAGTTTACGGTAATTGAAAAAAAGAATGTTACTTTAAAATGTAAATACTGCGAAAAAATTACCGACCAAGAACATTTTGAGATGAGATAATTTTTAAACTGTGGCACGGTTTTAAATCGTGTCACAGTTCATAATGGCATAAAACTATAGTTTACCAATGCCATGTTTTTTTATTAATAATGCAAATCAAGGGTTGAAAATGATTTATTTTAGAACCCACCTTTATTAATTTCACATTATCCCTTTGGGTTTTTGATATGCCAGCGGTTTTTTATTTTTAAAAATGAACTTATCTTTACCAAAATCAAACTTTGTAATTCAGTGCCAAATCAATTATTCAGAAAAAAAACTCTTTCGTTAATTTTACATGATTCCGAAAACAAAAGCAGTGTTCAACTAAAAAAAAGTTTGAATGTTGTAGATTTAACAGCACTTGGAATTGCTGCTATTATTGGTGCAGGGATTTTTAGCACAATTGGAACTGCGGCTTCGAGTGGTGGACCAGCAGTTTCGTTGTTATTTGTTTTCACTGCTATTGCTTGTGGATTTTCAGCAATGTGTTATGCACGGTTTGCTTCGTCAATACCAATTAGCGGAAGTGCATATACATACTCTTATGCAAGTTTTGGTGAACTTGTTGCCTGGATTATTGGGTGGGATTTGATTATGGAATATGCTGTTGGAAATATTGCTGTTGCAATTTCGTGGAGCGATTATTTTACAAGTTTATTAAATGGTTTTGGAGTTCATATTCCCGAATTTCTTACAGTTGACTATTTAACAGCATCGCGTGGATTTCACCAAGCTATAATACAAATTCAAAGCGGACATGCACTTACATCGCTACCAAGTTATATTCAAGAGGCTTATAACGCATGGACAACCGCTCCAATGTTTTATAACTTACGTTTAATTGCCGACATACCAGCTTTTTGCATTGTTATTTTAATTGCTTCGCTTGTATATGTTGGCATTTACGAAACAAAGGTTGCGGGAAATATTATGGTTCTTTTGAAGTTGATTATTCTTATGGTAATTATTTCTGTTGGTGCATTTTATGTCAACACAAATAACTGGACTCCATTTGCACCAAATGGTTTTGCCGGTGTTATGAAAGGCGTTGCCGGTGTTTTCTTTGCTTATATTGGCTTCGATGCAATTTCTACAACTGCCGAGGAATGTAAAAATCCGAAACGCGATTTGCCTTTAAGTATGATTTTAGCATTAGTAATTACAACAGTTTTATATGTTGTTATAAGTTTAGTGCTTACCGGAATTGTAAATTCATCGGAATTAAATGTTGGCGACCCTCTTGCATTTGCTTTTCAAAAACTTGGACTTACAAAATTTTCAGGATTTATTGCAATTGGTGCCATAATAGCTATGGCAGGCGTTCTGCTCGTTTTTCAAATCGGACAACCGCGTATATGGATGAGCATGAGCCGCGATGGCTTACTCCCGCCTCGCTTTGGTAAATTACATAAGCGTTTTAGAACTCCTGCTTTTGCAACTGTAATAAGTGGATTATTTGTTGCAATTCCTGCATTATTTATGAATCTTACCGAAGTTACCGACCTTACAAGTATAGGCACTTTATTCGCTTTTGTTTTGGTTTCGGGCGGAGTGCTAATTTTAGATGATAAACGAAGTAAAACAAAACTCAATGGGAAATTTAAAATATTTTATATTAATTCAAGATATGTGCTAATACCTATTTGGCTCGTTGTTATAATATGTTTATATGCATTTAATAAACAGGGCTTTGAAACGGTATTAAACTTTAATAATTTTACCGTAAACTACATTCCTTCATTTATTTTTATTATAGTATCCTTTATTATTACATTTTTTGCAGTAATTCGCGAATGGTCTTTAATACCATCACTTGGCTTACTTACAAATCTTTATTTAATGTCGGAACTTGGTATCACCAATTGGTTAAGATTCTTAATTTGGCTAATTGTTGGATTAGTAATTTACTTTGCTTATAGTATCAGACATAGTAAGTTGTTGAATAAATAATTAATGGTAAATGCTTAATTGTAAATGGTAAATGCTTAATTGTAAATGGTAAATGCTTAATTGTAAATGGTAAATGACAAATTAATTTAGCATTAACAATTCAGCATTAACAATTAATTTTTAATGTTCGTCATTAATCGTTAATAATTAATCATTAATAATTATTTTTTAATATATTAAAAAATTCATACTTTTAGCTTTTAAAATAATAAAATTATGAAACAGAAAAGCACCTTTATTAATTCCAGTAAACCTTTATTAAAGATTGTTTTCACATTATTGTTTTTTATTGCAATTAGTTATGCTTATGCACGTATGGGTGGTGCAGGCGGACACTCGGGTGGTGGTAGCGGAGGCGGTGACAGCGGTGGAATTGTATGGCTGATTTTTTACATTTTAATGGCTATCCCTTTTCCTTATAATATTATTGTTTTAGCAATAATTATTGCCTTATTATACTATGCCAGTAAAAAAGCTAAACAAAGAACGATTTTAAACTTATTGCCAACCGGCGAAAGTATTACTAAAATTAAAGGTTATAACGATTTTATTGAGCATAACCCAAATTTTGACGAAGCAAAGTTTAAAGAAAAAGTAAAAACATCATTTGTGCAAATACAAGAGGCATGGCAAAATAAAGATATGTCAAAAGTGCGTAAATATATTAGCGATGGAATGTACCAGCGGTTAAATGTGCAGTTTAAAATGATGGACAAACTTTCACAAAAAAATACTATTGACAAACTCGAAGTTAAAAATATTTACATTGACCGGGTTGATACTGATGGCTTTTTTGACGTAATACATGTTGCCATTCATGCTTCAGTTAACGACCATTTTGTAAGCGAAAAATATCCCGAACTAAATTCAGGCGGAAGCGAAGAATTTGTTGAATATTGGTCGTTTTTAAAGAAGCGTGGTGTTGAAGAAAAAGACATCTTTTCGTCTGATAATTGCCCATCTTGCGGAGCTGCTCTTCCTAAAATTTCTAGCGAAGTTGCAAAATGCGAATTTTGCGGAACCCTTACAAATAGTGGCGAATACGATTGGGTACTTTCTGAAGTTACACAAGCCGACGATTATATTTCGTCTAATCCTTTAGTTGTAAAAGCCGGAAACTTACAAGATAAAGTATTAGAAATTGAACAACAAAATGATGATTTTTCAATTCAACTTATCGAAGATAAAGCCAGCAACGCTTTCTTACAAATTGAAACAGCAAGAGTGCTTAACGCTCCTGCAATTTTACGCCGTTTTACCACCGATTCTGCTTTTGATAAAATTAAAGCGACTTTTTCAAGCGAAAAACAATTTGTTTACAATCGTATTTTCTTAAGCGACGTAACTTTAATTGGTGCTTTGCAAAATAACAATATAAATTCAATGATTGTATCAATAAAATATTCATATCAACGAGTAATTCCTCAAGAAAAGAAAGTTGTTAAACTCGATACTGTTGTTGTTACAGATACTAAAGTAATTATATTAAGCAGAAATGCAAATCCCGAAGTTTCAAAAGGTTCGCTTTATGCTCACCGTTGTCCATCTTGTGGCGGACCAGTTGGCGATACAATAGATTTGAAATGCCAATATTGCGGACATGAACTTAACAGCCCTGCAAACGAATGGATTGTCAGCGATATGATGACATTAACCGAATATTATAATTTTTATGCAATGAATGGTGCAGGCTTTGCTGCCGGTATTAAACCTGATGTTATTGACAAAGCAATGGACGTTCGCGATTATGCATTTAACAATGCACTTATTGTTATGGCTTGCGATGGAGTTTTTGCTCAGGAAGAACGTGAGTTTGCAGAACAAATTGCAAAGAAATTTGGTTATAATGTAGATAAGATAGAGCCGATGTTCCAAATGGCAGTGAATGGTCAGTTATCTATTAAAATGCCGGAAGACCAAAAGAAACGCAAAAAAGTTTTCCGTTTAATGGAAAAAGCTGCAGCAATTGATGGAACTGTTGATGAAAATGAACGACAGCTTTTAGATAACATGAAACAACAGTATGGAGTAAGTTAATTATACGAATATTCAATTACGAGTAAAACCCCGTAATTATTAGTTATTAATTCGTAATTATTAATGCTTTTGCCTAACTTCCAACTGAATGTTATTTGATTTTTAATATCTGTTTATAACCAATTATACGCGATTAAAACCAAATATAATGTTTATTATGAAACAATTGCGAATAATATATAATAACGAAATAAACCCAATAGGTAGGGAATAGCGAATTGTTACAGGCAACCCTTATAAAAAAACAAAACCTGACAAAATGGAATTTATAATTGACAATAGAAATATCCAAGATTGCTTTAATCGTATAGCAATTCAACTATTTAATAATTATGACTTACAGGTGAATGAAAAACTATATCAATTGACTGAAATAGAATTTTATTACTTTTGTGAACAACACAAAGATGACTACACATATAAACATGACGATGAGGCTGGAAAATTAAGATTTCATTACAGTGGAATTGATATCACTTTACGTTCTTTTGATAGAATTGGCTATGGAGGTATTTTAATTCGTGGAATAAAAGGAATCAACGACAAAGAAAGAATTAAAGGTCCTTTGTTGGTAGTTTTGGAATTATCACGACCATTTAAAAATATTTTTTATTCTAATACTATTAAATTTATTACAGCCAATCCTCAAAGAAATTATAAAGAATTTGAAGAAATAGTTAAAACAGAAAGAAAAAATCTTAAAAAAGTAGTTGTTCATGACAAATTTAAAAACAGCAAATACAGGTATTTATTAAAATAATCAATTATGAAAACAACTTTATTTCTATTGTTAACAATCTTGTATGGTATAAGTTTGCCAAATAATGTGTTATGTCAAACCTTTTCTTCAGTAATTCAAACAGATGTCACGCCATCAGGAGAAACAAGGAATGGCTATGACCAAGCAACATTGACTTTGTCAAAAACAAATGGTACGTTTACAATAAAATTCAATAATTTAAGTAACTCCCAAACGTTTTCTATAACATTATACCAAAGTCAAGACACAGGAAAAAACATTAAAACAATGTACAATATTGACAATGACCCATCATTTCAAGCGTTGCTGATTACTGAGTACAAAACAACTCAAGTGTCTGGAAAATATTCTTATAAATATTCTATTTGCATTTTAGGTGTTGGTGAAGACGGTTCCAGCACTTCACGTTCAACAACATTTTACGCTAATAAAAAATAACATATTTCAGGTTTGACAAGAATAAATAAAGGGCAGCCTGTAATCGAGTAGCCCGCCGACAGGCGAAAATACCTGTCGGAGAGGCTCTCACACC
>JAVHRE010000212.1:0-3568 GCA_036171495.1 Bacteroidales bacterium | reverse complement strand
TTTTTCTTAAAATTTTTTCTACTGCAACTTTGCCAATATCTTCGATAAAAACAAAATGTATATATCCATTTTCATTTTTCTTGTCGAAAAACAGTTGTTTTTCGATTTTTTTAAAATCTAATTTGCAAGTTGTTGGCAAATTGTAATATTTGAGAATTTTAATTATTTTATTTGTTATTGAAGAGTCGCATTTATTTAATCTTTCAGAAATTTTAGTAGCTAATACCATTCCAATGCTCACAGCTTCACCATGTTTTAAGCTTTCAGAAATTTCTATAATATGTCCAAAAGTATGACCGAAATTTAAAATTCTGCGAATTCCTTTTTCTTTTTCGTCGGTTGTTACTATTTCTACTTTTGTTTTAATGGATAATCTTAAAATATCATCGTTTATTTTTCGTGATTTATTATTTTTTAATTTGTTAAAAAGAACATCTCCCGAAATAATAGCATGCTTAATTATTTCTGCTATTCCGTTTCGGTATTCTTCTTGGGGCAGAGTTTTTAAAAAATTTTTATCAATAATTATTGTTTCGGGTTGGTTTATTGTTCCAATTATATTTTTGTGATTTTTATAATTTACTCCATTTTTACCTCCAATTGACGCATCTGCCATTGCTAAAAGTGAAGTGGGAATTAGAACAAATTTTAATCCCCGATAAAATGTTGACGCAGCATAAGCTGCAATATCACAAGTTATTCCTCCACCAATTGCAACAATATAAGTTGCTCTGTCAGCATTAAATGTAATCAGCTTGTTATAAATAACTTCAATAGTTTTAAGTGATTTTAGTTTTTCGTTTGCTTCAATGCAAACAACTGGGGAGATGCTTCTAATTTCGGGATATAAAGAGTAAATATTTTTATCGCAAACTATTATAACCTTTTTATTTTGTAGTAATTTTTTTAAGATTTCAATATAATTTCCAAACAAAGCATTTGTTTCAATTGAATTATATTTTATTGTAAAATTTTTCATGCCTTATACTATAACGGCATAAAGGTAAGTAATTTAAAAAATTATTATTATTATTTGAACTTATTTTAAAACAATTATTTTTTCTGCTTTAAAAAAACTTTCAGACTTTAAAGTAATAAAGTAAACCCCATCAGGTAAACCAGAAAGGTCTATTTCTTCTTCCCGGTTGTTTTTATTTTTTGTAAAAATATTTGTTCCGTCTGAACTGAATAAACTTAATTCATAATTTGTGTTATTTGTTAAGTTTAAATTAATATGTACAGAATTAACTGCTGGATTTGGAAAAACTGAAACCGAAATATTATTTATAACGCTGTTTATTCCTGAAGCCGGACCCCATATTGCAGTTACCCATTCAGGATGGTCAATATAAGGATTTCGATTATGTTGAACGATGGAATAAATTGCGTTGTTTCTATTAATTTCTTTCTGGCTCACTGAGTCTTGAGCATTCCATTTTAAAAGTAAAGATAATGCCCATGGTTCAAAACAAGGAAATGAAGTGCCATCAAGCATCGCATCACCACTTGGGTCGTCAGTTTCCCAGCCTGCTACAATATTTTCGTATCGTGTAACCATGTAAAAATAAGTTCTTGCTAAATCACCTTTATATTCATCTGCTGGTTCAAAAACAATACCCGTGTAACCGGGAAAGGTGCTATTTCCTAGTTTTGCATTGCCACAAACTGTTCCAGATGAACTTTCTCCATAAGGGTAATTTGAACGAATTCCGTTTACTTTACCGTCTGTTGGATAAATATGAAATATATCTGAATTCATAGGAGCAACATCACCAAACCAGCTTTTTGGAAATGAATGTTCGTTGTTGTAGCAATCGCAAACATTAGAATAACTTCCACATTGATCTGTAGAATAAGTAAAAGTGCAATTGTCAGTATAAATATCCCATATTTTTCCATCAGTGCGCAAATCTGTATTGTCAAACCATGTCCATAATGGATAAGATTGTACAGTATGTCCTTTGATTATATTATATAATGCTGTTTTTAGAGGTGCTCCGGTTAATCCTGCTGCTGAATTGTAATACCCAGTTGGTGGTTGTGCTTTAATATTAAAAACAAATAATGCACAAGTAATAAAAATGGAGATTTTAAAAAACACTTTCATAATGTAAATTTTTATCAAAAATACTGTATAAACTTGCATTCTGCAATTAATTTTTGATTAATAGCTTAAAAGATTATTTCAGTAAATGAATTTAGTCATTTTTTGTTGTCATCTTTTTTCGTTTATTTCGGGAATTATAAATCATTAAAAAAAACGCTGTAATTAAAAACATATACTTATGACTCTGATTATTAAGGGAAGTGGACTTACCATCGAAAACGTAGTTGACGTTGCCCGTAATGGCGAAAAAGTTGAATTGCATCCCGATTCAATATCAAAAATTAAAAAATGTCGTGTAATGCTCGAGAGAAAAATTGAGGCACACGAAATAATGTATGGAGTAAATACAGGAATTGGTGAATTTTCCGAAGTCGTTTTAAATGATGACCAAGTAAAAGATTTTCAGAAATACCTGGTTTATAATCATTCTGCTGGTATTGGTGATGCTATGCCACTTGAACATGTGCGTGCTGCAATGCTTGGTAGAATTAATGTTCACGCACATGGTAACTCCGGTTGCAGATTAGAAATAACTCAAACTTTAGTTGAGATGTTAAATAAAGGTGTTACTCCTTTTGTTTGCAAAAAAGGTTCTGTTGGGGCTTGTGGTGACTTAGCCCCAATGGCACAAATAGCACTTTTAATGATGGGCGAAGGGAATGCTTATTATAAAGGTGAATATCTTACAGGAAAAGAAGCTTTAGAAAAAGCTGGTATTCCTATTCCAGGATTAATGGCTCGTGATGGTTTAGCAACAATTAATGGTGCAAATGTTTTAACCGGTATGAGCGCAATTTATTTGCACGATGTTAATAATTGGTTAAAACAAGCAGAAATTGCCTGCACAATGTCGCTTGAGGCACTTAAAGCTAATTTTGGTCCATATAATCATAAAATACACGAAATACGTGGTTTTAAAGGTGCTATGCGAAGTGCTGCTGCTATTCGTAAAATTGCAACAGATGGCGATTTGCTAGAAAAACGTATTAAAGTTAAAGTTCAGGATGCTTACAGTATGCGTTCTACTCCACAAGTTATTGGTACTGCTCACGATGCACTTGCTTATGCCCGTTCGCAAGTAGAAATTGAGCTTAATGGAGTAGGTGATAATCCTATTTTCTTTCCTGATGAAAACATTCAACTTTCAGGTGCTAATTTTCAAGGTTCGCCGGTTTCGTTACCAATGGATATGATTGGAATTGCCGTAACAATGGTCAGTGTATTATCCGAAAGAAGATTAAACAGATTGAATAATCCTGCTTTAAGTATTGGATTACCACCATTCTTAACAAAAGGTGCCGGAATGTTTTCGGGAATGATGTTAAGTCAATATACTGCCGATATGCAAATTGTTGAACAACGTATTTTGTCGGCACCTGCATCTATTCAATCAATACCTGCTGCTGCCGACCAGGAAGATTTTGTTTCGATGGGAATGAATACTGCAATAAAAAATATTCA
>JAVHRE010000211.1:0-3570 GCA_036171495.1 Bacteroidales bacterium | reverse complement strand
CCTACGGGACTTGACAGCTATGGTGTATATTTTTTCTACCAATATATCGTCCCTAACGGGACTTGAAAAATGCGATAATTTATCCTATTCGCAGTATAATAGCAAATTTATTTTGTTTGCTATAACATAGATAATATTATCAGAACCGCAACAATATCAATAAATCCTAAAATTATACCTGCAATAGCAAACCCTTTACCCATGTATTTTTCCCGATTTTTATTTATTTTATTCTCCCCTATTATTCCTAAAATAATAGAAGTTATTCCAAGTGGAATACCCATAATAATAAAACCAACAATGCTAAAGATTAAAGAGAGTACTGCTAATCCTAAAACTTGTTTTTTATTATTTCCATTTTTGTTTTCTTCTTTAATAAAATCATTTGAAGGATGAGCGTCTGAAGACAAAACATCTATTGAACCATTAGCATATTTTATTACTAAAACATCTGAAGTTTTAATGGTAAAGATTTGTCCATTAAAATTATCACATTTCTTATATGAAATTTCATTAGCACCTATTTCAATTTCTTTTGCCCAAATTTCTTTTCCATTTTTTAAAATAATATTGTCGCAAGAATCTTTAACCTCAAAAATATTATAAACTTGTGCACTTTGTTTAAGTGTTTTTGAAATATTAGAGGTTAACGATTTCGTGGTATTTATACTTTTTAAAGAACTTGAATTATCTATAGACGCTGTTATATTTTTATCAACCTCATCAACTTCTGTTTTTTTTACAAATAAGCTATTTTCCTTGTTTTCAACTGCAAAAGCATTTATGTTTTGTGCCTTATTTTCATTTTTAATACTTTGTTTTTCCGATGTAATATTATAACCCGGCAGGTATAACCTTCTTTCTATAGTGCAGGATGTAACAACTGATATTATAATAGTTAAAACAACCAACAAATGTAAAATTCTTTTCATATTATTATAGATTATTGTTTAATGATTAATGTTCAAAAAAGCTCTATGTTCATTGTTTTCACTTTTCACTTTTATCTTGTTTTACTCCTTCACAAACTTCCTTATTGCCATTCCTTTTTCTGTTTTTATTTTTAAAATATATACACCGCTTGGTTGGTCTGATAAGTCAATTTGACCCTGAACTTGATTCAGGGTTGAAGATGAGTTAATTTGAAAATTAATTGCTTCATTGCTGTAAACTTTTGCTCCGTACATATTGTAAATTTCAATGGTTGATGTGTTGCCATTGTTCTGTTAATTGAATTAAATTAAATCATTGCCTTGAGTGTCGAATGTTTTAGTGAACCGTTGAATTGCAGCATTTAAAGTATCGTAAGCAATAATGGTATCCCACTTCCAAACTAATGATTTTGAGTTAAGCAAATTTGGTTTTTTATTATTAACTTTTCCAAAAGTTTGCGGGAAACCCTCAAGGTTTTGCTCGGGCTTAAGCTTAGTTAAACCTTGAGGGTTTTGCTCGGGCTTATGCTTAGTTAAACCTTGAGGGTTTTGTTCGGGCTTAAGCTTAATTAAACCTTGAGGGTTTTGCGATAATTGAGCATTTTGTTTTAAAACTTTCGGAAAATTATTATTCGTATGCTGTACTTGGGCAAAGCAGTTGAAAGTTAGAACTGCTGCAAAGAACAGCGTCATTCCCGCGCAGGCGGGAATCCCCTGTTTATTTGTCGTTCCCGTATTCGGGAGATTCCCGCTTTCGCGGGAATGACGTACGGGAGGGAAATGACGTGCACTTGCTGCTGCGATAATAAAATAAAGTTTTTTCATAATATCAGTTATTTACATACATCAAATGTATAACATTTTTTTTCAACGTTATAGTTTTTTGTTTATAAATTAATATTTTATTAACCACTCTTTCACGCTAAGGTTACATTCTTAAAAATAGCATCTGTTAAACAGCTTCAACTGCTTTTAATGCTTCTTCATGAAACTTAATTAACCGTTCCGGTGACGAAGTTTCGGCATAAATCCGTAACAAAGGTTCGGTTCCTGAGGCTCGTAACATGAGCCACTCATTTTCATTAATAAAATATTTAAAACCATCAAGAGTTTCTACACGTTGCACTTTAAATTCTCCAAATTGTTTAAACACATTGTTTTTGCATGCCAGAATGATTTTATTTTTATGTTTTTCATCAATTCTTAAATCGTTACGGCTATAAAAGAAAGTTCCGGTAATCTTATAAATTTCGTCAATTATTTGCGAAATGTTTTTTCCGGTTTCATTCATAAATTGCCAGATTGTTAATCCCATCCATATTCCATCGCGTTCGGGAATATGACCTTTACATGTAATTCCTCCCGATTCTTCGCCGCCAACCAAAACATCGTCGTGTAACATTACTTTACAAATATCTTTAAAACCAATATGTACACGTTGCACAGGAAGGTTATATTTTTCGCATAATTTCTCAACTTTTACAGTACTCGAAAAACCTGTAACAACCTTTCCTCTAAGTTTTTTGTACTCGGCAAGATAATAAATTAAAATTAAAATTATAAGATGCGAATTAATATAATTGCCTTTACTATCATAAAGTGCAATACGGTCGGCATCGCCATCAACTGCCAAGCCACAATCAATGTTTCCGCTTTTAGCAATAAAGTTACTGAATTCAAGTAAGTTTTTATGTAAAGGTTCGGGAGCAATTCCGCAAAAAGATGGATTGTTTTCGCAATGCATTAGTGCAATATCGGGGAAAAGTTTTCTCATAACATTTTGCCCGGCACCATACATCGCATCAAATGCAAATTGAAATTTTGATTTACGAAGTGCTTCAATGTTAAAATTATTGTAAACATGATTTAAGTACAATTCTTCTAAATCAATTTCTTTAACAAATCCTGTTTTTACGAAATCTTCATATCTTAACGAATCTAAAACTAGTCCGTGTTCTTCCGGAATAATTGATTCAATTTCTTTTGTGCCTTCTTCGAGAAGTGGTCCGCCATGTTCGCCTTTTAATTTGTACCCATTATAATCGGGAGGGTTATGGCTTGCAGTAATCATTACACCTATTTGTGCACTTTGTTTAATAACTGCAAGTGAAACTGCTGGAGTTGAAACCTGACAATTTGATATTAAAACTTTTATTTCATATTGTGCTAAAACTTTTGCTACAGTTTGTGCAAACATTTTGCCCCCAAAACGAAAATCGTAACCAATTACTGCGGTTGGATTTTTATATTTTTGATTAAGCCATGTTGCAACCGCAACACTTACTTTTGCAACGTTATCTTCGGTAAAATCTTTAGCAATAATTGCACGCCAGCCGTCTGTTCCAAATTTTATTTTTGTCATGGTTATATTTTTTATTCTCTACAAAACATTTTTTCACAAATTATGTTACTAGTTACTTGTTATTAAGTTATTATGTTATTTTTATGTATTTCAATTTTTTAGTTTCAGGTTTGAAGTTTCAGGTTTGGAGTTTTTAACAACCTCAAACTAAAAACTATAAACCAATGTTTATTTATTTCAACGTATTTCTATTTATTTCAACTTTATACTTCTAACTTCTCACTTTTTACTTTTTACTTTGTTAAGTTATTTTATATTTCGTTTATTTAATGCATT
>JAVHRE010000210.1:0-16934 GCA_036171495.1 Bacteroidales bacterium | reverse complement strand
GAAAATTTAATAGTAAAGTTTAATAAACAATATGTTAATGTTTTAGTTTATA
Organism: Bacteroidales bacterium; assembly: GCA_036171495.1. Classification (GTDB taxonomy): domain Bacteria; phylum Bacteroidota; class Bacteroidia; order Bacteroidales; family GWA2-32-17; genus GWA2-32-17. The sequence goes on along the minus strand of JAVHRE010000210.1, from coordinate 16,882 downwards.
ATCTTTCTGGCCAAATAATTAAAAATGAAAAAATTTATAATAATATTTTTATATTACGAAAACAAGATATAGGGAAAGGGGTATTTTTAATTAAATGTGTTAAAATAAATGGGGAATTTGAAACAAAACCTGTTGTTATTGAATAATGTTATTCGCTGTCCATGGTGCTTAAAAGATGAGCTTTATACAAAGTATCACGATGAGGAATGGGGAATACCAGTTCACGACGACTTAAAACATTTCGAATTTTTAATTCTCGAAACTTTTCAGGCAGGATTAAGCTGGCATACAATTTTAAAGAAACGCGAAAATTTTCGTAAAGCATTTGATGGATTTATACATGAGAAAGTTGCACTTTATGGCGAAAATAAATTTCAATCGCTTATGCAGGATGCCGGAATTATTCGTAACAAAATGAAAATTGAGGCAGCTATTTCTAATGCAAAAGCCTTTTTGACTATACAAAAAGAATTTGGAACTTTTGATAAATATATTTGGAACTTTGTTAAAAATAAGCAGATTAAAAATAAATGGAAAACAATTTATGACGTACCTGCTAAAACTGATTTGTCCGACAAGGTAAGTGCCGATATGAAAAAACGTGGATTCAAATTCGTTGGCTCAACAACCATTTATGCTCATTTGCAGGCAATTGGGATTGTTAATGACCATATTATTAGTTGTTTCAGACATTAAATTTATTATTTTTTTTCTTGCTTGAAAGTATAAGTAGAATTTGTTTTACCAATAGAACTTTCATAAATAGATTCGCCGGTATAGCTTACAACAATTTCATTATTTGTAAGTTTATCAATGCTATATATTAGAGTTGGACAATCAAATCCCAAATAAGTATTTGAAAAATCATATAGTGAATTAGTAGTATAATTGTAAGTCATATTTGTTATTTTAAAAGTAAACGATTCTTTATTTTTTAATTTCATTTTTTTATCTGCATAATTAAAACTCCAGTTCCCCGACAAAATAACTCTTAAATATGAATATTTTTTTGTAATTTCAAATGAATAATCTTTATTTATTATCCATAATTCGGTAAAATCGTCAGTAAAATTATCAACAACAGCTCCATTTTCCTTTGTAATTACAACATGAGCAGTTACTCCATTTAAATAAACCGTTTCGGTTGTATCGTTATTAATAATTTCTTCTTTTCCATCTTTTAACTTCCATTCGCCGGTTAATCTTGCTTTTCTTGAGCGAAATGAAATTAACGGGTCGTCATCTCCTTTTTTACATGATGGTAATATAAAACCAATAATAATAACAATAAGTAATAATTGTTGAATTTTTTTCATAATCTATATTTGAATAATAAATTAATATTAATATGCAAATATAATTAAATGTATAAAACAAGCTAAAAATTATTTGTCAGATAATAAGAAGTGCATTAATAAAAGCTATAATAAAAAATAACTAATACCTTTGCATTTCTATAACTTTTAACAAAGTTTGTTTTAATGAGTAAGCATCGAATTGTAATAGAACCCGGAACCGAAAACAGTAATTACTGGAAAGATATCTGGAATTATAAAGGTCTGTTCTATTTTCTGGCATGGCGTGATATTCTTGTGCGATATAAACAAACTGCAATTGGTGTGTTGTGGAGTGTAATACGCCCATTGCTTACCATATTTGTTATGTGGTTTATTGGTTGGTTATTTGGTTCTAAAGTTCCCGAAGGAGTGCCTCGTATATTATTAGTTTGTGCTGCAACTTTACCATGGCAATTTTTTTCTTCATCATTTAGCGAAACAAGTAATTCATTAATAGCAAATTCTAATTTACTTACAAAAGTATATTTTCCACGACTTATTGTTCCTGCAAGCACCGTTATTGTTTGCTTAATTGATTTTCTTATTTCTTTTGTTATATTAATAGGTTTTATGCTTTATTATCAATTTGTCCCAGACTATAAAATGTTTCTTTTGCCTTTGTTTCTTTTATTGGCAATTATTACAGCAATGGGAACTGGTTTATACATTTCGGCACTAAATGTAAAATACCGCGATTTCAGATATATTATACCTTTTGTTGTACAATTCGGGTTATATGTTTCACCCGTTGCATTTAGCAGTGCCGATATTTACAACAGCGAAAAAATACCCCAGCTTTTGAAATATATTTATTCGTTAAATCCAATGGTTGGAGTAATTGATGGTTTTCGTTGGTGTATTTTAGGTGGTAATACAACGCTCTATATCCCCGGATTTCTAATCTCTATTGCAATTAGTTTATTGTTTTTATTTATAGGAATTTGGTATTTTCGTAAGATGGAAAAATCATTCGCCGATATTATATAAACATGAGCGATACAATTATAACGGTTCAGAACTTAAGTAAAAGCTACTTTCTTAAACATAAGAATGCAGAGCGTTATACAGCTTTGCGCGATGTTTTAACAAATAAAGTAAAATCAATTATAAATCCTAAATCGAAAATCATAAATCCTAAATCAGAAGAGTTTTGGGCATTAAAAGATGTTTCGTTTGATGTTAAACAAGGCGAAAGAGTTGGTATAATTGGGCGTAATGGTGCCGGAAAATCAACTTTATTAAAAGTATTAAGCAGAATTGTTACCCCAACTAAGGGAAAAATCACTATTGACGGGCGTGTCGCCAGTTTGTTAGAAGTAGGCACAGGTTTTCATCCCGAACTTACAGGACGGGAAAATGTTTTTTTAAATGGTTCTATTCTCGGAATGAGCAAATCTGAAATTCTAAAGAAATTTGATGAAATAGTTGCATTTGCCGAAGTTGAAAAGTTTCTGGATACTCCTGTAAAAAGATATTCATCGGGAATGTATGTTAGATTAGCGTTTGCAGTTGCTGCTCATCTCGAACCCGAAATATTAATTGTTGATGAAGTATTGGCTGTAGGTGATGCAGAGTTTCAAAAAAAATGTTTGGGTAAAATGAAAGATGTGAGCAGTGAAGGACGAACGGTTTTATTTGTTAGTCATAATATGGAAGCAATTCAAAAGCTTTGTAATAAAGGAATTTATTTAAGAAAAGGAAATTTAGTAACACATGGTGAAATAAATGAAGTTGTTAATGAATATGTAAATACAAAAGATTTTTCACAATCAGTATTTGAAATTGCTTTACCAAATGATTCTAAAAATATGCTTGGATACGCATATAAAATTCAAATCGAAAATGAAGATAATTATCCCATTTTTGAAGTTGAAATAGGTAAGACATGGCAGGTAAGAATTTGTGTTACTTTAAATGAGGATGTTGAACAATTTGTAATTGGATTGGGATTACTTTCATCATTAGGCATGCCTATTAGAACATCTTGGAGTGAAGCTGCAGATTATAAAAAAGGGAATTACGAAGTGATTTTCAAAAATGATGATGTTCTTTTTACAACTGGTCATTATAAATTAACTGTGGGACTTTCAAGATATCAGCGTGCATTTCATTATGTTGAAGATGCTGCAAATATTACTATTTCGGAAGTAAGTTCCATGATTGATAATCAAAGAGTTTTAAATACCTTAAGTGGCTTATTGTTAAATCCAATGAAAGTAGAAATTATTAAAATATAAGCGTGTTTTATTCAGATAAAATAAAAAGTATAAAGCCATCTGACAGAGTTCTTGAGATTGGTCCAGGTTCATTACCCTATGAACGTTCAGATGTTCTATTAGAGAAAAAATTTGAAAATGAAGAAGAATACTCTAAACAATTTGGGAATAATGACAGGTTAATTACAAATAAAAAAGTTATATTTTATGGTGGAGATAGATTCCCTTTCAAAGATAAAGAATTTGATTATGTAATTTGTTCGCATGTATTGGAACATGTTGACAATATTGAAGTTTTTTTATCTGAAATTTTTCGTATAGCAAGTAAAGGATATTTTGAATATCCATTAATTTATTACGAGTACTTATATAATTTTGATGTTCATTTGAATTTTTTGAAATTTGATGGAGAAACACTTTATTACAAAAAAAAATCAGAAAGTGCACTTAATGATTTTCTCCCGGTTCAACAATTTTTTAATCAATCTCTTCAAGCTGGTCATGTTAAAATTATTGATGATTTACTGTTTTTAATTATGGAAGGGTTTGAATGGGATAAACCTTTTAAAGTTACTAAAACACAAGATTTAAATAATTTGATTCAAAAAGACTTTATTATGCCTGCACCATATAACCAGTCAGCCAAATCATTACTTAAACAGTTTTTCAAAACATTAATACGATATAAATAATTTAAGAAATAATTTCAATGCTTACAAGAGAAAATTTTATAAAATCTCCAATAAAAATAGAATATGAATTAGTTTCTCTTTTTAAAAAAGAAGATGGGCTAATAATATTTGATATTGGTGCTTGTGAGGCTGAAGATTCTATCAGATATTCTAATCTTTTCTCTAAATCTTATGTGTATGCATTTGAGCCAAGACCAGATAATTATGAGAAAGCTAAAGAATTAATAAAACAATATAAAAAAACTAATATTTTACTTGAACAATTGGCTTTAAGTAATAAAAATGGAGTAGCAGAATTTCATGTTTCTGAAGGTGAACCTAAAGATTTAAAAAATGATGACAACTGGAATTATGGAAATAAATCGAGTTCTTTATTGCCTCCATCTGAACAAATGAAAAAACATACAGAATGGCTTAGTTTTAACAAAAATATTCAGGTTAACACATTACGTCTTGATAATTATGTTGCAGAAAAAAAAATAGAAGAAATTGATTTTATTCACATGGATGTACAAGGTGCTGAACTTATGGTGCTAGATGGTGCTGGAAAATTTTTAAATAACATAAAGCTAATATGGTTGGAAGTTGAGGCAGTTGAATTATACAAAGGGCAACCATTAAAAAACGATGTAGAGGAATATATGCAAAAAAATAATTTTGTAAATGTTCTTGATACTGTAGATAATATATCTGGAGATCAGTTATATTTAAATTGTTTCTTTTTTTCAGATGGAATTATTAAAAAACTTAAATCTAGAACAAAAAACAGAACAATTATTTCTAAAATTAAATCTTTTTTGAAAACTAAGTAATAAATGATATTAGTGAAGTTAAAAGGTGGTCTTGGAAATCAAATGTTTCAATATGCTATTGGGCGTTCTTTATCTATTCGGACAAACACTTTATTGTATCTGGATGTAAATGAATTAACTGACATAAGTCAACCTCATACTTACAGAAAATACGAGTTAAATAATTTTAATGTTAAAGCAAAAGTTACATCAGATTCATTTATTACATATCAAAAAAAAATTATAGGTTTTTTAGCAATTCTGTTAAATCCTTTTCTCAAAAAAAAAATACTTAAGCGAATAATTGAAAAACAATTTAATTACGATCAATCTGTAAGCTTATGTTCTGATAATTCATATTTAATTGGTTATTGGAATAGTCCTAAATACTTTAATGAGCATGAAGATATTATAAAAAAGGATTTCTCATTTGATTTTAATTTGGATGATTTAGACAAACAGGTAGCTGAAAAAATTAAATTTACTTTTTCAGTTAGTTTACATATTAGAAGATGCGATTATATAACTAATCCAGAGACTAATTCATACCATGGTATTTGTGATAATGAATATTACAATAAAGCAGTTAGCATTATATTAGAAAAAAATAAAAATGCGATATTTTTTATTTTTACCGATGATCCAACATGGGTAAAACAAAATTTTAGTATTAAAGCAGAGTTTTATATTGTAAGTTCTGTTAATAATTTAAATGGCTTTCGGGACATGTATTTGATGACTTTGTGTAAAAATGCTATAATTGCAAATAGTACATATAGTTGGTGGGCAGCATGGCTTATAAATAATCAGGAAAAAACGGTGATAGCTCCATTAAAATGGTTTAATGATACTTCAATTAGTACAAAAGATTTGTTCCCAAACTCTTGGATTAGAATATGAAACCTAAAGTAAGTGTTTTAATGCCGGTTTATAATTCAGGCCCTTTTATTAAAGCGGCTATAGAAAGTATATTGTCTCAAACTTATCTTGATTTTGAATTGATTATTATTAATGATGGCTCAACAGACGAATCAAAACAAGTGATTGAAACTTTTAATGATAAGAGGATACGTTATATTGAAAATGAACAAAATCTTGGAATTATAAAATCGCGTAATAAAGGGCTTCAGTTGGTACAGGGTATTTATATTGCTAACATGGATTCTGATGATATTAGCATGCCAACTCGTTTGGAAAAACAAGTGAATTTTTTAGAACAACATCCAGAAGTATCAATTTTAGCTACCAAACTTATTTTAATTAATGAGGATGATATTGAGATTGGATTTTGGCCCGAAGATATTAATTGTACAACAAAACAACAAATTAAACAAACACTTCCTAAAATCAATTGTGTTGGACAGCCAACTGTTATGATGAGAACAAATATTGTGAAACCAATTAGTTACAATAAAAATTTCTTGCATAATGAAGATTGGGGATTATGGCTGGAAGTTTTATCAAAAGGTGAACAAATTGACAAATTAGATGAATTTTTACTTAAGTATCGCATACATTCAAACAGTACTACAGTAAAATCTAATACAAAAGGGGTTGAGAAAAAGATTATTCGGTTTAAATTTTCTTATTTAAAAAGTAAAATTTTTAAGAGTAAGCTTAAAGGAACTGATTACAAAGTGTTTTCCTCATTTTTTATAGATATTTTGAGATTTTCTTTAAAAACAATAATACCATGGTACCATTTATTTACTAAGTCATACATAATAAAAATTATAAAATTATTAAAACAATTTTGGAAAGTTAGAAGAATGCTGTCAGCCATAGAAAAGCCAATTAGCAATATTTTTATTTTTCCATATTATCATATAGGAGGAGCTGAAAAAGTTCATGCTTCAATACTAGAAGCTCTTAATCAAAAAAAATCTATAACTTTTATTACTAGTGAATCCGAAGGTGATTTATTCTTAAAAAAATTTCAAAATTATTCTATTGTTATTGAAATAAATTATTTATTGAAATTAGGGGTTAGTAAACGATGGTTGATAAAAAAAATAAATTCTCTTTGCTTATCTTCTAAATCAGTAACAATTTTAAGTTGTAATTCAAGATTTTTTTACGAACTTATTCCGCATCTTCCGTCTCATGTAAAGTTAGTTGACTTAATACATGCTTTTGTTCATTTTAATGAGCCAGGACCCGAAAAATGGAGTTTGCCAGTTGTATCACGTTTAGATAAAAGAGTTGTAATCAACAATAAAACAAAAAATGATTTCAAGCATTTTTACAAGTTGCATGGTGTAAATGAAAATTTATTATCACGAATTATTTGTATTCCTAATTTTGTAGAACATAAAACTTTTGTTCCTAAAAACGAAAACGATAAATTAAAAATATTGTATGTAGGGCGCGGAACGCCTGAAAAAAGAGTTCATTTAATTGCTCGTGTAGCAACTTTATTGGCTAAAAAAATGATAGAGGTTGAATTTCATTTTATAGGAGATGTGAAAAATGTTATCGAATCGAAAGATTTACCATTTTGTATTTTACATGGAGAAATAACAGATGAAAAAACAATGGAAAAACTTTATAGCCAATCGCATATACTTATAGTTACTTCGTCTCGCGAAGGTTTTCCTATGGTAATTATGGAGGCAATGGTACAAGGGGTAGTTCCATTTTCAACTAACGTTGGTGGAATTTCTGAACATATAAAACATGAAAGTAACGGGATATTAATTTTTCCATCCGATGAAATCGAAATTGTAAATCAATTTGTGAAAACAATTACTTATTATAGTACACATAAAAATGAATTAATGGAAATGGCTGAGAATGCATATAATTACGCAGTACAAAATTTTAATAAAGAGAGTTTTTTTCGCGATTATTTAAATATTTTGAAGCCTTAATTTAAGTTAAAATGAATACTATTCAACAACCTTTGGTTTCTATAATTGTACCTTGTTATAATCATGGTGTTTTTTTAAAAGAATGTCTTGATAGTGTTTTAGCCCAAACATATTCTCAATGGGAATGTATTGTTGTTGATAATGCATCAACAGACAATACTAAAGAAATAACAAATCAATATATTCGGAAAGACAAACGAATTACATATTTATATTACAGTACAAAAGGCGTTTCGGCTGCTCGTAATGCAGGTATTAAAAATAGTAATGGAGTATATATTCTTCCTTTAGATGCAGATGATAAAATTGCAGCAACATATATACAAAAAGCTGTTTCTGTTTTAGAAAAAAACAGCTCGACTAAAATAATTTATTGCGAGGCAAAATTGTTTGGTAATTCATTTCGTAAATGGAATTTACCCAAATATTCTCTCAAAGAGATGCTGTTTGAAAATATGATATTTTGTTCTGCACTGTATAAAAGGTCCGATTACGATAAAACAAAAGGCTATAATGAAGAAATGATTAATGGTTTTGAGGATTGGGATTTTTGGTTTAGAATATTAAAAAATGGTGGAGAAGTTTATCAAATACCTGAAATATTATTTTTTTATAGAATCAGAAAAACATCAAGAAATCATTCTTTAGATGATGAAGAACAAAAGTTGCTGTTCAAACAAATTTATTATAATCACAAAGAAATATATGATGCTAATTTTAAAATGGATGAGTTAGTTTCTGAATATTATTTAATAAAAAAAGAGCGAAATAGTTTAATTAATTCTTACGAATATAAAATCGGAAAACAATTACTTGTACCATTGCGGTTTATAATTAATCTCTTTAAAAAATAATTACGATGAACTCTATTTGTTTTTTTAGTAGTTATTTTAATCAAGAGACTATACCCTTTTATGTGAAGTATTATGTCGAAGAACTGAAAAAACATTTTACTGAAATAATTTTTCTGACAAACACTAAAACACTTTTAGATTCAGAAATAAAATATTTAAACAATTTGGATGTAAGGCTTATGATGGTTACCAATGAAGGGTTTGACTTTGGTATGTGGTACAAAGCATTTAAAAAATATGAACTTTCGAAATATGATAGAGTTGGATTAATTAACGATTCCTGCATACTTTTCAAATCACTAAATCCTACATTCGATTGGATAAATACAAGCGGTTTTGACTATTGTGGAGCGGTTTCTTCAAAACGCATTGCTTTTCATGTTCAGTCTTATTTTATTATAATTAATAAAAATGCGATAAAATTTGTTGTCGATTATTTCATGAAAAATGGAATTATAAACGACTATAAGCAGGTGATAAGGACTTATGAAGTTGGATTATGTAAATATTTACAGGAAATGAATTTGAAAATTGGAGCAAAATATTTTAGTAAAAAAAATATCGAACAGCATAACCCTTCTTTCTTAATTATTGATAATTTGCTCAAGGAAGGATTACCGCTTATTAAAAAGAAAATAATTTTTAGAACATATCGCAAAGGCGAATATTTAACTTTGTTGCGAATGAAATTTAATGTTGACCAACGTCATTATATACACCTGATTAAAGAAGCCAATAAAAATGAAAAACTGATTGATTTTGATAAAGTTTTGAACGATATTAAAACAAAGAATATGATTGATATCTATTTATATAAGATTACACTTTTCTTTTATAATATCACTTCTAAAAGCAGATTTTTAACTTACCTGTTTCATAAAATGATATTATTTAGAAGAAAAATGAGAGGCGATACAAACAAAGACATTATTATTACTTCTGAAACAAAATTATAAAAATAAAATAATAAACCAATGAAACAAAGTTAGAAGTAAAACAGATTAATGATTAACGATTTAAAATTAACATTGAACATGAATATATTAGAGAAAGCTATATATAACATTATTAAAAATAATCCAAAAATAAAAAATGTAGTTAGAGATGTATATCAATTTATTTTATCAGCCATACCTGTTAAACAAAAAGGCGTAAAGAGTTTATTAGTTAATAAACAGAACTATTTTTTTGGTTTTCACGATAAATGTCCATGGTCATTTGATGAAAAATATTTGCTTGCAAATAAATTTTCAATTCCTAATCGAAAAATAAATGCAACAGATTTAATTGTTCTTGGAATATTTAAAGGTGTAAATTACGAAAATTTTGTACCATTATATAAAACAAATACATTTAATTGGCAACAAGGGTGTATGTTACAATGGATTGGAAATAAAAATGAAATAATTTTTAACAATTTCGATGGCACAAAACATATTAGTATAATAATAGATATAAATGGAAAAGAATTAAAAAAAATTCCCTTGCCTGTTACAGCTATTTCAAAAGATGGTAAATATGCATTGTCATACAACTTTAGCAGGCTTACACGCTATGCTCCCGGATATGGTTATGAAAATGGAAACGATGATGAAATTGATGTGAAAATACCAAATCAAGATGGTTTACATTTAATAGATATTGAAACCGGAATAATAAAAAAGATATTCACTATTAGCCAAATTGCTTCTATTGAGCCAAATGAATCAATGGAAAATTCATTTCACTATTTTACACATTGCCTCTTTTCACCTTCCGGGAATAGATTCGTTTTTTTTCATCGTTGGATAAGAGATATGAATTATGTTAATACCAGAATGTTTTCGTGCGATTTGAATGGCAATAATATTTTTTTATTTCCTACAAATGGAATGATTTCTCATATTGGTTGGAAAGATGAAAATAAAATTTTAGCATATTGCAATACCATTAAATATGGCGATAGCTATATATTGTTTGAAGATGGTTCAAATAATTATACCAAAGTTGGCTCTTCACATTTCACTTCAGATGGACACCCTTCATTCTCACCCGTTGATAACAGATGGTTTATTACCGATACTTACCCTGATAGATTTAGATTAAGTTCTTTAATATTATTCGATTGTTTGAATAATAAAAGATATAATTTAGTAAAACTAAAACAGCCACTTAATTTCAAAGAAGAATTAAGGTGCGACCTTCATCCCCGATGGAACCGAAATGGAACTATGGTTTGTTTCGATTCGGCTCATAGTGGAATCCGTTCGCTATGCGTTTTAAAAATTAAAGATATACTGAAAGAATATGACTGAAATATTAATTATTGCTGTTACTTATAATACCTATAAACAATCTATTCAATTCTTAAAAAGTATTGAAGCTCAAAAATGTACAAATGTTAAAGTTGTATTAGTTGACAATAGTGATACGAAATTAGATTTATCATTTAAAGAAAATATTAAAAGTCTGAAAATTGATGTAACTTACTTGAAAAGCGAAATAAATTTAGGGTATTTTGGAGGAGCAGATTATGGTTTAAGTGTTTTTCTTCAAAATAATAGTTTACCAAATTGGGTAATTGTAAGTAACGTTGATATTGCTTTTAATCAAATTGATTTTTTCGAAAAACTACTTAATATTAATTTGCCCGAAACAGTTGCTGTAATTGCACCTTCAATTATTTCTAATAAATGGAAAACAGATGCTAACCCGAAAATTTTAAATAGATACTCTAAACAAAAAATGAATTTTTATTTATTTGTATGTGGCAATGTGTATTTTCAAAATGTATATAGTGCTTTATCTTTTCTAAAGAAGAAATTAAAATATTTAAGCCAAAAGTATTTTAAAAAATCTCTTATTAAAAAAGAAATTATCAATAAAAAAATATATGCACCACATGGTTCATGTATTATATTTAATAAAAAATATTTTAAACTTGGAGGTAATCTAAAGCATTTTTCCTTTCTTTTTGGTGAAGAAATATTTGTTGCCGAAACATTAATTAAATTACATTTGGAAGCTTTGTATGAACCTAAACTTACAGTTACAGATTATGAACATGCTTCAACTGGCTTTTTTTATTCAAATAAAATAGCTTCTTATATGAAACAATCTACTCACGATATTATTAATCATTATTACAATAAACTTTAGTTTATTTATGGAAAAGAAAGTTTCAATAATAATACCCTGTAGAAACGAGGAAAAATTTATCGGCGAAGTTCTTAAAAATATAATTGAACAGGATTATCCAAAAGATTTATTAGAAATTTTTTGTGTTGATGGTACTTCAACCGATAAAACAATAGAAATTATTAATTGTTTTTCCTCAATACATAAAAATGTTTTTTTAATCAACAATAAAAATAAAACAGTCCCATTTGCATTGAATATTGGAGTAAAAATGTGTACGGGACAAATTATAGTTCGTATAGATGCACATACTCATTATTCGCCTGATTATATTAAAAAAATTGTAGAAACTTTTGAAAAAACAAATGCAGATATAGTAGGTGGTCCAATGAATCCCGTTGGTAAAACTATTATTCAAAAAGCAGTAGCGTATGCTACATCAGGTTGGTTTGGTATTGGAAACAGTAAATTTCATGTTCTAAATTATAATGGATTTGTTGATAGTGTTTATCTTGGTGCATGGAAACGTGAAATTTTTAACGAAGTTGGATATTTTGATGAACGTATGAAACGTAATCAGGATGATGAATTTCATTATCGTGCAAAAAGTAAAGGAAAAAAAATTTATTTGAATTCAGAAATTAAATCAACTTATTTTCCACGCTCTTCTTATGGTGCTTTATTTAAGCAATATTTTCAATATGGCTTGTACAAGCCGCTGGTAAACAAAAAAATTAGGTCGGAGGTAAAAATACGACACCTTGTTCCTTTGTTCTTCGTATTATATTTATTGAGCTTATCGCTTGCTTTTAAATACCCGATATTACTTTTACCTTTATTGTTTTATACGTTAATAGATATATATAATTCATTCATAAATAATCAGTCGTTCAATGTAAAAATAGCCACTATATTAATTTACCCTATTCTGCATATTTCTTATGGAACAGGATTTTTTTTAGGATTATTTAAAAAGGGAAAATAATGCATTTAAAAAACAAAGTGAAAAGTTAAAAATTAAACATTTGCATAATGTACAAAATTGTAATAAAAAATATTTTTTTCTATAGCATTTTATTAGTTGCTTTTCTTATACCATTATCGCATAAAATAACAATATACGCAATAATATTATTCGTATTATCATGGCTTTTGTCGGGGCAATGGATTCAAACTGCAAAGTTTGCATTTAAGAACACTATTTTTATTATTCTTATTACTTTTTTTCTTCTGCATTTAGTTGGTTTACTTTATTCTTCAAATATGCATGCCGGTTGGTTTGATATTGAAGTAAAACTCTCACTTATCTTGTTCCCAATGGTCTTTTTTCTTTCATATTCTTTAAACAAGGTTCAACGTGAAATAGTATTAAAAATTTTTGTAGTTGGAACAGTAGTTGCAATGATAGCCTGCATTGTTAATGCGTTCTTTAATTTCAAAGAAATGCATTCTGATGCATTTTATTATACTACTCTTTCAATATTTCATCACCCTTCTTATTTTGCCATGTTTATCTGTTTTTCTGCTGCTATAATTATTAACAGGATATTATATAATGATGAGAATTTAAAAAAATGGCAAAACGTGAGTTTGTATATTTTATTAATATTTTTTGGCGTATTTATTTATTTGCTTTCATCTAAAGCTGGTATTATTATATTTTTTATTACTATTTTTGTAATGTCAGTTCCGGCAATTTTTAAAATAAACAAAAGAGTTTTATCTGTTATTATTTTATTGATAGCTGGTTTTCAAATTTGGTTTTCACTTGCTCAAAATTATAGGTTTCAGGTTGTTACTGCTGCAGTTGAAAATGTTGAGCAAAATGTTACTACAAAGGAAAGTAATGGCGCAAGGGTTTTAGTTTACAAAACCGCTATATATTTAATAAAATCAAACTACGTAATTGGTGTTGGTACCGGCGACATTAAAGACGAATTAATGAAAGAATATAAAGTCCGAAAAATGACAGGTGCTTTTGACAATGAATTAAATGCACATAATCAGTATTTAGAAACATGGCTTGGGCAAGGAATTGCAGGAATTACTTTATTGCTATTAATATTTATACTACCCTTTGTTATTGCCATTCGAAATAAAAATTGGCTTTTATTAACTTTTGTTATAATTGCCGCTTTTAATTTCATGTTCGAGTCAATGTTAAATACTCAGGCTGGAGTTGTGTTTTTTGCATTTTTTTATAGTTACTTTGCAACTTTAAAATTAGAAAAACATTAATTAATTAATAATTACACATTAATCATGCGAATCAAGGGTTGAAATCTAAAAGTCCCGTAGGGACAACATATTGGTAGAAATGAATAACAGATACCACTATAAATGCCGTAGGCATGATATATTAAAATTATTTCGTTCCTACAGAACTATTGATTTGGTTATGGTTATTTTTTCTACCAATATACCGTTCCTAACGGAACTAAAAAATCTAACCCTTGATTCGCATTAATCATTAAAAATTAATTTAAAATGATACCATTTTCACCACCAAGAATAGACCAAAAAATTATAGATGAAGTAGTTGATACTCTTAAATCGGGCTGGATTACTACTGGACCAAAAGCAAAACTTTTTGAAAAAAAAATCACAGCTTATTGTGGTTGTCATACTTCTGTAGCAGTAAACTCTGCAACTGCCGGCTTAGAGTTGGTTTTACGTTGGTTTGGAGTTGGTGAAGGCGACGAAGTAATTGTACCTGCATATACTTATTGTGCTTCAGCAAATGTAATTGTTCATTGCGGTGCAACACCAGTAATGGTTGATGTTAACGCTAATGATTTCTCTATTTCGGTTGATGCAATTAAAAAAGCTGTAACTCCAAAAACAAAAGTTATTATTCCTGTTGACATGGCGGGTTTGCCTTGCGATTATGATGCTATTTACGTTTTAGTAAATCAATCTGAAATTAAAAATTTGTTTAAAGCAAAAACTGATGAGCAAAAAAAACTTGGTAGAATATTAATAATGGCTGATGCAGCTCATTCATTTGGAGCAATTTATAAAAATAAAACCACTGGAGTTTTAGCCGACATATCAGTTTTTTCGTTTCATGCAATAAAAAATTTAACAACTTCCGAAGGTGGTGCAATTTGTTTTAATTTGCCAGATAATTTTGATTTTGAAGAGTTGTATAAATACTTTAGCATAATGGTATTGCACGGGCAAAGTAAAGACGCTTTTTCGAAATTGCAAAAAGGTTCATGGAGGTACGATGTTATTGATGCCGGATATAAAGCAAACATGACTGATATACTTGCTTCTATTGGTTTGGTTGAGATTGCTCGTTATAAATCGGATACTTTAGTAAAACGAAAACATATTTTTGACTGTTATACAAAAGCGCTCTCTAATATGAATTGGGCTCAGCTTCCTGTTTATGAGGATGACAATAGGATTTCTTCGTATCATGTTTATTTGTTACGAATTAAAAATATTTCTGAGCAACAACGAGATAACATAATACAAAGAATATTTGCTCATGATGTCTCTGTGAATGTTCATTTTCAGCCATTGCCAATGCTTAGTGCATATAAAAACAGAGGTTATAAAATGCAGGATTATCCTGTTGCCTTTGATAATTATAGCCGCGAAATTTCACTTCCTGTTTATTATGATTTAACTGATGAAATGCTCGAAACAGTTATTAAAGCAGTAAAAGATTCTGTTTTTGAAGAAATTGGAAAGTAAATGTTTAAACGAATTTCGGACATATTGTTATCAACTTTGGCTTTATTGATATTATTGCCTATTATGTTTGTTATTTCTTTGATAATTAACTTCGAAAGTAACGGAGGTTTTTTTTATTTTCAACAACGTGTAGGCAAAAATGGTATAGATTTTAAATTAATTAAATTTCGTACAATGTACGTTGGAGCCGATAAAAAAGGACTTATTACTATTGGAACAAATGACAAAAGAATTACTGGTTTTGGAAAGTTTCTTCGAAAATTCAAGTTAGATGAATTACCTCAATTGTTTAATGTTATTGTTGGCAACATGAGTATTGTTGGTCCACGCCCGGAAGTCAGAAAATATGTTAATTTGTATAACCACGAACAATTGAAAGTTTTGTCAGTACGACCTGGTCTTACCGATTATGCTTCAATTGAGTATATCGAAGAAAATAAAATTTTAGCAGAGGCTGATGATGCTGAAAAAATGTATGTCGAAAAAATTATGCCTCATAAGATTGAGTTAAACTTGAAATATATTAATAATCAAAGTTTTATTACCGATTTTAAAATAATATTTAAAACAGCATTTAAAATATTTTCATAGATGTTAATTAATAAAACAATAACTATTCGTCATGCTGAACTTGTTTCAGCATCTAAAAATTTTGAAAATTAATGAGAACTATATTGTTTTTTATATTGTTTGCATTTTCATTTAATAGCTTCTCGCAAAATGCAGATATTGATTTACTTCGTAAAATTAATTTAAATAGAAATAAAAACCTTGATGGTACATTCAAATTTATTACCGACCAAGCTGGCACAGTTGCTTTTACAACTCCAATAGTTGTAATTGGAACAGGCTTTTTAATTAATGATAGTGCAACAAAAGTAAAAGGCTATGTTATTGGTGCATCGTTAATTGTAGCATCTGGAATATCAACAGTAATGAAATGGTCGTTTAATCGTAAACGTCCTTTTGTAACATACCCTGATATTCAAAAAATGACTTCAGGAGGTAGTCCATCATTTCCATCAGGGCACACTTCCATGGCTTTTTCAACGGCAACTTCATTAAGTTTGGTTTATCCAAAGTGGTATGTTATTGCACCGTCTTTTTTGTGGGCTTCAGCAGTTGGTTATTCCCGAATGCATTTAGGAGTTCATTATCCAAGCGATGTTGCAGTTGGTGCTTTAGTTGGGGCAGGTTCTGCTTATCTTTGTTATAAAGCTCAAAAATGGTTAATTAGTCGTCCCATAAAAAGTATTCAACAAAATAGTATTCAGTTAAATAACGTTATAAAACCATGAAA
>JAVHRE010000209.1:0-3581 GCA_036171495.1 Bacteroidales bacterium | reverse complement strand
TTCTACCAATATTTTGTCCCTACGGGACTTTTAGATTTCAACCCTTGATTCGCATATTTCACTATTTTATAATAAAACCAAAAATTCAAATCAATGAAATCTATGCCATTGTTAATAACTTTTTACCTCTTATAATTAAGCACATACAATTTTATTAACAGGGTTATGAACACTTTATTAACACATTGCTCTATTATTCAGTAAAATACAAAATAATAATTAACCGGTTTGTATATCCTTTTATTAATAAGTGTTTTATATTAAAAAATAAACTTATTTTTGCAGCGTAAAACCAAAATTAAAATTTTATGAAAAAATTAGCTTTAACAGTTTTAGTAGCATTTGCTGCAATGGTTGTAACAAATGCGCAGGATTTAAAATCCAAACAAGGAGTTCCAATATTACCCGAAGCAGGTGATTATGCCATTGGAATTGATGCTACTCCTTTTTTTAATTATTTCGGAAAATTCCTCTCAAATGCTGGTGCAACATCACCAACATGGAGTTTTATAACAGCAAACCAAACTATAATTGGTAAATATTACGTAAATGCCAACACTGCTTATCGTGGAGAAGTTAGACTTGGTATGGGTTCCGGTACTACAAAAAACATGGTTACAGATAGAGGAAATCCAGTTGTTCCTACTTTTCCGACAATGAATGCTCTAAAAGAAAATTCATGGAAAAATTCTGCAACCAATATCGGATTAAGTGCAGGTCTTGAAAAACACAGAGGAAAAGGATTACTTCAAGGTTATTATGGTGCTCAAGCTGGAATTTATTTCAGCAACTCAAAAGATAAATTTACTTACGGAAACACTTTAGCTCCAACTGGGTCGCCTGCAGTTTTTGTAAGTACTACTGATGATTATTTTACAGGTGCATCAAATATTACAACAGATACTTATGGTGGCAATGCTCGTATTACAGAAAGAAAAAACGGTTCTTCATTAGCATTTAATTTAGGAGTATTTGTAGGTGCTGAATATTTTATTTTACCAAAAATCTCTTTTGGTGGTGAATTTGGATGGGGCGTTGGAGTGGTTAATAATGGCAAATCCACAACAACTTATGAATCAACAGGTGGTGCACCTGTAACTACTGGGACACAAACAATTGAAGGTGGTAAATCGGGTTCTTTTGGTTTTGATAATAGCGTAAGCGGCTCACTATTTTTTATGTTGCATTTTTAAATAAATTTATTATTAAAAAAACCCGTTCCGATTTTCGGAACGGGTTTTTTATTTTTATTGTAAAATTGTATTATCTTTATAAAATTTAATAATAATAAATGATTACATATCTTATAATTGCAGCAGTTTCATTAGTTTCTATTTCAGCTTTTAATAACCATGATGTTTATTATAAACTCATGTTTAATCCATATCAGATTAAACATGCCAACCAATGGTACAGATTCATTTCTCATGTCTTTATTCATGCTAACTGGGAACATCTTATTTTTAATATGTTAACCCTTTACTTTTTTGGAATTTTTGTTGAAAATGCTTTTGCACATTATTATGGCAGTATGGCTACACCTGTTTACTTAGTAGAATTTTTTCTCGCATCAATAGTTTCATCAGTTCCATCATTTTTGAAACATAAAGATAACTATGCTTATAATGCAGTGGGAGCTTCGGGAGCAGTTTCGGCTATTTTATATTCATCTATATTGTTTGAACCGCTGAATAAAATTTACTTGTTTTTTATTCCAATTGGTATTCCTGCATTTGTTTTTGGAATAATTTATCTCGCTTTTTCTGCTTATATGTCAAAACGAAATACCGATAACATTGGACACGATGCTCACTTTTGGGGAGCTGTTTTTGGTTTTGTTTTCCCGCTAATTTTAAAACCACAACTTTTTACCCAATTTATTAGTGTTATTAAAAATAATTTTTAATTGTGATAAATGTTGTTTTTTTAGATAGAGATGGCGTAATTAACAATAATAGTTTATATTACGTTTATAAACCCGAAGATGTTGTTTTTAATGATGGCGTTTTTGAAACATTAAAAATTTTAGAACAAAAAGGTTTCGGGTTTATTGTTATATCTAATCAGAGCGGAATATCAAAAGGAAAATATTCAAAAGCTGATGTCGAAAATGTTCACAGTTTTATGAAACAGGAGTTTAATAAACATGGTATAAATATTTTGGAGTTTTATTATTGCACCCATCATCCGGATATTGAAAATTGTTTATGTCGCAAACCTCAAACTTTGCTTGTCGAAAAAGCTGCTGCACGGTTTAATATTGATGTTTCGCATTCTTATTTTGTTGGCGACCAGCAACGCGATGCCGATACAGCTATAAATTATGGTATTACACCAATACTTATCGAACCAAATTCAAATCTAAAACAAATTTTAAACAAGATAAAAGTAACAATTTAACGATTAATGATTAACGATTAATGATTAAACGATTTAACAATTTAAAATTAACAACATAGAACTTTTTTGAACATTGAACATTAAAAATTAATTTATATATTATGTCTCAATCACAATTTGTATGTTATAACGGTGAATTTATTCCGTCCGACAAACCTTTGTTTTTTGGCACTAACAGAGCTTTTAAATATGGCGATGGGTTATTCGAAACAATGCGTGCAGTTAGCACATCAGTTCCTTTTTTATCGCAACACATTGAAAGATTAAAAAAAAGTGGAGATGTTTTACAATTGGAAATGCCCGACAACCATACTGGAGCATTTTTTCAAAAACAAATTTCACGGTTGCTCAATGCAAACAAAATTTTTAGTGGAGCAAAAGTTCGTTTGAGTGTATTTAGAAAAGATGGCGGAAATTATCAGCCACTAACAAACAAAACCGATTATTTTATTGAAGCTACACCTTTAGATACAAATAATTTTTCGCTAAATGCTAAAGGGTTAAAAATTGTTCTTTTTAATGAATGGAAAAAGCCAGTTAATGAATTAAGCAATTTAAAAACTTCAAACTCATTGTTTTATGTAAAAGCAGCTAATTACACACATTCTTTAAATGTTGATGATTGCTTATTGTTAAATCAGAATAATAACATTATAGAAGCAAGTTCTTCTAACTTGTTTATTTTTACAAATAATAATCTTCTTACACCTTCCATTTCTGATGGTTGTATAAATGGTGTAATGCGCGAAATTGTAATTCAATTGGCATTAAAAGAAAAAATTACAGTTTACGACGATGTTAATATTAACGAAAATGATATTTTAAATGCCGATGAAGTTTTTTTAACTAATGCAGTTAATGGCATTAAGTGGGTTGTTGCTTATAAGAATAGAAGATATTTTTGTAAAATTGCTAAACGCATTTCAACTGCTCTCGAAAATTTATCAGCTTCATTAGTATAAAAGTTTTACATTCTCCTTTTTTATTAACCATTTACACAAAAATATTTACACTCCCTCTATTAATAAAAATTTGTATATTTGCTTTAATTAACAATTAGTGATAAACGTTCATAATTACTTAAAAATGATTTTTGTAATGTTCATAAGGTTATTGCGAAATAATAACAACTGTAGATTTAATAAGGATATACGTAACATGTTGCGTTTATTGAATTGTTA
>JAVHRE010000208.1:0-3596 GCA_036171495.1 Bacteroidales bacterium | reverse complement strand
GAATCTGTGGCATATATTTGTTCTTTAACATTTTAAACTGGCTGTGTAGTTACTACTATTGATTGATACACCTTTTTATCTAGTTCATCTTTTATTTGTTCAAGATTTGTCAAAATTTTTTCTACAACATTTCTTGAAATTCCTCTTAATTCCATCTGTTCTAATGCGTGCTTTGAGAAAACATATTTCATTTGATAGTGCTTATAAGTTTAAACATCTGAAAACCAACAACTCTTCAGGGAATAGGGCAAAATTGATTTTCATTTTTTAGAAATGCTAATAATAAATATTGTGCTTTGTCGCAAATTTAATTGAAAAAATCTAAATTTGCAACCTCATATTATTATTTAACCTTTTTTTATAAATGAACTCTAAGGAAATTCGTAAAGCTTTTTTAGATTTTTTTATTTCTAAAGAACATGTTTTTGTGCCTTCGTCGCCAATGGTTGTAAAAAACGACCCAACGCTTATGTTTTCAAATGCCGGAATGAACCAGTTTAAAGATATATTTCTTGGAAATTCACAAGCAAAATATTTACGTGTTGCAAATTCTCAAAAATGTCTTCGAGTATCGGGTAAACATAATGATTTGGAACAAGTTGGACATGATACTTACCATCATACAATGTTCGAGATGCTTGGTAATTGGTCGTTCGGGAATTATTTTAAGAAAGAAGCCATTGATTGGGCTTGGGAGTTTTTAACCGAAAAACTTAATATTGATAAAAAATGTTTATATGCTACTGTATTTGAGGGAAGTAAAACCGACAAAATTGAACCGGATGCTGAAGCTTTAGAAATCTGGAAAAAATATTTACCCAAAGAGCATATTATTTTGGGGAACAAAAAAGATAATTTCTGGGAAATGGGTGATACCGGTCCTTGTGGTCCATGTTCCGAAATTCATGTTGATTTACGCGACGAAAACGAGAGAAATAAAATACCAGGTGGAAAGCTTGTAAATACTGACAATCCATTAGTAATAGAAATTTGGAATTTGGTTTTTATTCAATTTAACAGAAAAGCCGATGGAAACCTTGTTCCATTGCCACAAAAGCATGTTGATACAGGAATGGGGTTTGAAAGATTATGTATGGTAATTCAAAATAAAAAATCGAATTACGATACCGATGTTTTTCAAACAATTATATCAGAAATAAGCAAACTTTCTGGTAAAAAATATGGCGAAAACGTAAATTCCGATATTGCTATGCGTGTTGTTGCCGACCATTTGCGAGCAGTATCGTTTTCGATAGCCGATGGACAATTACCATCAAATACTGGGGCAGGATATGTTATTCGCAGAATTTTAAGGCGTGCAATTCGTTATGGTTATACATTTTTAGGATTTAACGAACCGTTTATTTATAAGTTAGTTGCAGTTCTTGTTGAAAATATGGGCGATTATTTTAAAGAATTACAGAGCCAGCAAGGTTTTATATCGAAAGTAATTAATGAAGAAGAAATTTCATTTTTAAGAACACTCGAAACGGGAATCAAACGATTCGAAAATTATATTCAAAAAAATAAAGAGCAACTTTCTGACAAAAAGGAAATTAATGGCGATTTTGCTTTTGAATTGTTTGATACTTACGGTTTTCCATTAGATTTAACTCAGATTCTTGCTCGCGAGAATAATTTAACAATTGATACAAAAGGGTTTGACATTTGTTTAAAACAACAAAAAGACCGTTCCAGAAATGCTTCAGCTATTGAAACAAGTGATTGGATTATTGTAAAAGAAACAGATAAAATTGACTTTATTGGTTATGATGAAACTACAACAGTTTCGGAAATTGTAAAATATCGGAAAGTTGAGCAAAAAGGTAAATCGTTTTATCAGCTTGTTTTGAGTAAAACTCCGTTTTATGCCGAAAGCGGTGGACAGGTTGGCGATTCGGGTTGGCTTGAATGGAACAATAACAAACTAAATATAATTGATACTAAAAAAGAAAATAACCTTATTATACATGTGTTAAATACTTTACCCGAAAATTTTTCAGGTGAATGTGTTTTAACTATTGATAAAGACAGAAGAAATAAAATTGAAAACAATCATTCTGCTACACATTTATTACATTTTGCTTTAAGAAAGGTTCTTGGAAATCATGTAGAGCAAAAAGGGTCTTTTGTTAACGATGAATATTTACGTTTGGACTTTTCGCATGTACAAAAAATGACAAGTGATGAGATAGAAAAAGTAGAAACAATAGTAAATGAATTAGTTAGAAAGGCAATTTCTCTTGATGAAAAACGTAATGTACCGATTGAAGATGCTAAAAAGCTTGGCGCAATGGCACTTTTTAGTGAAAAATATGATGACCATGTAAGGGTTATTAGATATGGCGATTCGATAGAATTATGCGGGGGAACTCATATTAAAAATACATCTAAAATAGGTTTATTTAAGATTATTTCTGAAGCTTCTATTGCAACCGGAATTCGTAGAATTGAAGCAATTACCAGCGAAAAAGCTTTAGAATATTACAAAAATATGGAAACCCAAATACTTCAGATTAAGGAACTTTTAAAAAATCCAAAAGAGATATTAAAATCTGTAGAATCTTTAATTGATGATAATGCTCAACTTAATAAATCGTTAAATAATTTATTAAAAGAAAAATCAATTCAAATAAAGAACGAAGTAAAAAAATCAATTGTAAATTTAAACGGAATTAATTCTGCATTTTGCAAAATTTCTATTCCCGATGCCGGTTTGCTTCGTGATATTGCATTTCAGTTGAAAGCTGAAACCGAAAATCTTTTTTTAGTAATGGGAACTGAAATTGAAGGGAAAGCACATCTTGCTGTTTTTATTTCCGATAATTTGGTCAAGGAAAAGAACTTGCATGCCGGTAATATTATTAAAGAAATTTCAAAAGAAATAAATGGCGGTGGGGGTGGACAACCATTTTTTGCAACTGCCGGCGGTACTAATCCAAATGGGATTATAAAAGCATTGGAAATTTCAAAAAAGTTTATTCAATAGTTTTTTTGTCCTCCTTCATTGAAAGAGATGAAAAAAGCAAAAGCTTTGTCCTCCTTCATTGAAAGAGATGAAAAAAGTAAAACCTTTTGTCCCCCTTCATTGAAAGAGATGAAAAAAGTAAAACCTTTTGTCCCCCTTCATTGAAGGGGGTAGGGGGATGATAAAAAAACAAAACTTATGATGTATTCAAATAACAATTACAACAAAAATTTAAAAAATTTTGCATGAGCCAATAGAAATAATGGAACAAAGGCAGAAGTTCGTTTGTGGTGTGAATTACTTAGAAATAAAAAAATGCTTGGTTATGGATTTTTAAGACAAAGACCAATTGGAAATTACATTGCAGATTTCTTTTGTAAGGAATTAAAATTAGTAATTGAAGTTGATGGATTTACTCATCAATTTGAAAAAGTAATGATAAAAGATAAAGAAAAGGAAGATTATTTTTTAAAAACAGGAATTAGTGTATTAAGATTTGATGACGATGACGTAATGAAAGATATTGAAAACGTAAGTAGAGTTATTGAGGAGTGGATTAAGGGTAATAGTGCAATGCAAAATCATCCCCCTGCCCCATTCAAAGGGGGACAAAATCATCCCCCTGCCC
>JAVHRE010000207.1:1414-17118 GCA_036171495.1 Bacteroidales bacterium | reverse complement strand
TAACTTAATAACCATAACAAAGTGTCAAAAATAAACTTCTGCGTAAGTCCTAATTTAAAGTTAATATATGTTTGTTAAATTAAATATTTGTTGTTTTTATTAAAAAAATAAAAAAAATTACATTTGTATTAATTTTATTATTAATTTAGCGTTGTAAACTAACAACTTGTTTCACTATATTTTGAAAGCCATATATTACATATTGTTATTATTTATTTTACTTACTTTTAAATCGTTTTGCTGCTATTCCCAAACAACAAAATCGAATGATGAATTAATAAAATTAACATCTAATCAATTATTGGAATTAGCTAATAATTATTTTCCGGATAGTTTAAATAAAACAATTGAGTATGGAAAAACAGGTCTTGAAAATGCAAGAAACGAACATAATGAAAAAACAGAAACCCAACTATTAGACCTTCTTGGAAAAACATTTTATTTTTTTGGCAATAAACAAGAATCATTAGTTTATTTAAGGTTAGTTAGAAAAAAATATAAAGAACAAAAAGATGTAAATAACTTAAGCAATACTTTAAATCGTATTGGTTCATTATACAAAGATTGGGGACTTTACAACGAAGCAATGAAGTGTTTTGTTAATGCCCTTCAAATTGCTGAAAACGCAAATAATATTCAACATCAAGATGTTATTGATGAACGGATTGCTCAAAGTTGCAATAACCTTGGTTTACTTTATAAAGACATACAGGAATATGACAAAGCTTATGAATATTGTTTTAGAGCATTAAACTACTATAAAAAAACAAATAATCTGAAATCAATAGCTTACACTTTAAATAATTTAGGATTAATTCATAAATGGCTTAAACAATACGATAAAGCTTTAAGTTATTATAATGAATCGCTAACAATAAAAAAGAAATTAAACGACAAAAATACAATAGCAAATAATTTAGGAAATATTGGCGATGTTTACCGGCTATCAGGAAAATACGATTTAGCTCTGCAAAATTATAACGAAGCATTAATTATAATGACAAAAAATAATGACGATATTGGTATTTCTACAACACTTTTAAATATCGCATTAGTTCAAATCCAGAAAAATAAACCCGAAAATGCAATAGAGTTGTTAAACAAAGCAATTTTAATAGTACATAAACAAAATTTAAGAGATATAGAAAAAGATATATTAAAAACCTTTTCGGAAGTTTACGAAAAAAAGAACGAACCTGAAATTGCATTAAAATATTATCATCAATATACTGACTTAAAAGATAGCATTTTAAATGAAAATAACACTAAAAAAATATTTGAATTAGATATTGCTTATAATTCTGAAAAAGTTGAAAGAGAGAATGAAAATTTGCGACTTAAAAGTCAAAAAGATGCTGAAGAATTATTTCAGCAAATTTCAATGAAATACTTGTTAATGTTTATTTTAACACTAATACTTTTTATTGGATTATTATTTTTTGTTCGTTCAAAAATTTTACAAAAATCACGTAAACTTCTCGAAGAAAAGAATCACCAAATAGAACATATAAACGAAGAACTTGTTACGGTAAATGATGATTTAGACCACAGAGTTAAAGATAGAACAAAAGACTTAGAAAAAGAAATAAATGAGAAAGAAGGCGTAATAAAAGAAGTTCAAATTGCCTATAAAAAAGCCGAAGAAGCTAATTTACTGAAAGATGCTTTTTTGGCAAATATTAATCACGAAATTCGTACTCCACTTAGTGCCATTATTGGACTTACCGAAGTTTTGCAAAATAAAATTTCAAATACTAACGATTCTAAAATTATTAGCTATGTTGAAGGCATTCAACAAAGTGGGCAAAGATTATTAAGCTTATTGAATAACATACTTGATATTAGCCGAATAGAAGCAAACGACTATAAAATAAACATGGGAATTTGCAATATTAATAAAATAATTCATCATGCAGTTGACCTGTTTATTTTTACAATTAACGAGAAAGGATTAAAACTTACGCTTAACCTTACAGATACTCCAAATATTGTTGCCGATAGTGATATTTTAGTTAAAGTAATTGCCGATGTAATAGATAATTCAATTAAATACACTCCGAAAGGTGAAATTATAATTGAAAATGGTTTTATTAAAAATTCCAATGAAGTTTACATAAAAATTAGTGATACAGGAATTGGAATAGATGATAACTATTTGCCACATGTTTTTGAAACATTCAGGCAAGAAAGTATTGGTTATGCTCGTCTATATCAAGGAGCAGGATTAGGATTACCTCTGGCATACAGGTTATTAAAATTAATGAATGGAAGAATTGAAATATCGAGCAGAAAAAACTTTGGAACAACTGTAACTTTATATATTTTAACTTCTGATAATAAATCAATTGCTAATGAATCTGTTTCTTATGAAAGCACTGTTATTCCAAACAAAGAGTTGATAAGTAAGAAATTTGAAATATTGCTTGTAGAAGACGACAAATTTAATTCACTTTTTCTTCAAACAATACTCGAATCAGTTAGCATTGTTTCAGTTGCTACCAATGGCAATGATGCATTACAACTAGTTAAAATTAAAAACGAACAAAATATAACATTTGATATTGTTGTTTTAGATATTAATTTACCAGAAAATTGGGAAGGGATAGCTTTAAAAAATGAAATAACAAAAAATTACAAACAATATAACAACGTGCCTTTTATTGCACAGAGTGCCTATTCGCAATTAAGCGATAAACAACGTATTTTGAACGAAGGTTTTGCTGATTTTTTAACTAAGCCGATTGATTCTGAAAAACTTTTAAATACAATTAAAAATTATTTAGTTAAAAAGGTTACATTCTGAGTGGAGTAGGATGTCATTCTGAGCGGAGCGAAGAATCTGATTTATTAATAAACAGTAACTACTCAATCTCTAAATAAGCCATTTTTGCCACAATAGAGATTAATGATTACGAATTACGGGGTTTTACTCGTAATTGTTAATTTGTAATTCGTAATTGAATATTCAATCATCAATTATTTAGGATACTCAATACGAGAGTGATAAATATTTTTTAATTTCTTTTTAAATATTTCTTTTGCTTCAAATATTTCGCGAAGAGTAATTGCTGCATTATCAAACTGTTTTTCATCCATTTGATAACTAATTATGCTTTCTACTAATTCATTTATTGATTGCTCGCTATATGATTTTAATGTTCGGGCTGATGCTTCTATTGCATCTGCCATCATTAAAACGGCAGTTTCCTTTGTGGTTGGTGGCTGTCCTTTGTATGTGAATTTTTGTAAGTCAATTGCTGCATCAGGGAATTTTTTAATAAAAGCTTTATAAAAATATTGCACTTTAGTGTTTCCATGATGAGTTCTGATAAAATCAATTACTTGTTCGGGTAAATGATGTTTGCGTGCAGTTTCGATACCATAATGAACATGCCCGGTAATAATTTCTGCACTTTTTTCTAAATCTATATCGTCATGCGGGTTAATGCCAGGATGCTGATTTTCGATAAAAAAATGTGGCAAACTCATTTTGCCAATATCGTGATATAAAGCACCGGCTCTAATAAGTAACGAATTACCGCCAATTTTGTAAATAACTTCTTCGGCAAGATTAGCAACTTGTAACGAATGTTGAAATGTGCCTGGAGCTTTTTCGGCAAGATTTCGAAGTAAATGCTGATTTGTGTCGGATAGTTCCATTAAGGTAACATCAGACAAAAAGCCAAATATTTTTTCGAAAATATAAATTAATGGATAAGCAGCTAAAATCATTATTCCATTTCCGGCAAACCAACTAAAACTTATCCATCTGATATTTTCAAAGTTTCCTTCCTGAACAACTGCAATCCCTAAATAAACGATGCAATAAGCTAAAAATATAAATACTGCAGCAATAAAAAGTTGCCCCCTACGCCTAACATTTGCAAGCGAAAATATTGCTATCATTCCTGCAATTATCTGAAGAAAAATAAATTCAAAACTATTGGGCATAAAAAAACCAATTAAGAGCATTGTAACATTATGAATAAAAAGTGCAAGACGCGAATCGTAGAATGCTCGAATAATAATTGGTAATAATGTAAATGGAACTAAATATACGCTAATAACATTATAGTTTAAAATAAGCCGGGCAATAAAAACAAAAATAATTACAAGACTTAAAATAAAAATTGTTTTTGTAAAATGTTGTAACACATCTATCCTAAAATTCAACAAAAACAAAAATATCATAAAAATACAAACTACAACTGCAATAGTTTGACCAATAACAAGAGCCGGGTTGTATGTAGTTTGTTTATATTCACTTCGTAGCGATTCTAAAATATTGAATTTTTCGTTATTTACAATATCACCATACGAAATAATTTTTTCACCTAACTGTACCATTCCATGCGTTAAAGAAATACTGCTAATTAACTGTTCCCGAATACCTAACGAAGTTTCAGAATCGAAATTCGTATTTGGAATGATATATTTTGAAAGATATAAATCCTGAAATATTTTTGTGATAATAGTATTGTTGGCAAATTTATTTTTTATAAGTTCATCAACTTGTTTGTTAACATATTCTATTGTTGAAGTTTGATTTCGAAATGAACTGAATTGAAACTCTTCTTCTACATTTGCCTTTTGAACATAAATAATTGAATTATTTGTTCTTAACTCAATTATCGAATCGGGAACTTCAATTATGCCGGAATTATTATAAACATCTGATAATAAAGAACTACACCATGAATAAATAATGTTTTTAGGATTTTCGGTTTTTGAAAACAATTTCAGTATTTCCAGCGAATCATTTTTGTAAATACTATCCCAAACTTCATTAAAATTAGTTTTGAACTCACCTGATTTAGTTAATGAAACTTCTTGAACCTGAATAAAATATTGAGGCGAGTTTTTTAAAATACTATCTTTTTCGAGTTGTATTTCTTTTTCGGTTTTGTTAATCGGAAAGTCAAATGGAGCTAATAAAGTTTCGTGTAGCCATGGTTTTCCTTTTTGATATTCAAACTTATAGCGAATTTCTTTTGGAATTAAAAAAACAATTATTGAAATTGCTATTATAAATAAAAAAATGACACTTATTCTTTTAGCGTTATTTATAAGGAAACTAAATGTTTGACTCATGTTTTTATTAATTCTCCGATTACAAAGGTAGAAATTAGCAATTAATTTCAACAAAAAAATAATTGTTTCGTGGTAATTATTTATTTTCGTGGTTTAAAATAACTGAAAATGAAATACGCTATTGCTTGTTCTTCTGTAATTCCATTACGTTCAGAACCCTCTGACAAAAGCGAAATGCTAACCCAGATATTGTTTGGCGAACCTGTTCAGATTTATAAATTTATTGACAACTGGGCAAGCATTAAAAACGCTTTTGATAATTATTTAGGTTGGATTGATAAAAAAAATCTGTTCATTATTACCGAAAAACAATTTAAAAGATTAAAAAACGATAAAAAATCATTTATATTACCCGACCTTATTTCTTATGCTTTAGACGAAAACAATAACACATATTTAATATCAGCAGGCAGTATTTTAGATAAATTTAAGAAAAAGGATTTGAGTTTTGTTATTGGAAATAAAAAATTAAAATTAACTAATGAGCCTAAAAAATTAGTTAAAAACAAACGCGAAAATATTTGCAACATTGCATTAAGTTTCTTAAATTCACCTTATTTGTGGGGTGGCAAAAATCCTTTTGGTATTGATTGTTCGGGATTAACGCAGGTTGCCTATAAAATTGCAGGAGTTAAAATACCCCGCGATGCAAGTAAACAAGTTGCAATTGGTGTACCTATTACCTTTTTAAACGAATCGAAACCCGGCGACCTTGCTTTTTTCGACAATGAAGAAGGAACAATAATTCACGTTGGCATTATACTAAATTCTAATAAAATTATTCATGCTTCCGGTAAAGTTAGAATTGATAACATTGACCACGAAGGTATTTATAACAAAGAACTAAATAGATATACACACAAGTTAAGAGTTTTAAAAAATGTTTTGGGATAACGGCAAATAATTAATGATTAATGGTAAATGTTTAATGTTTAATGTTCGTCATTAATCATTATTTTTCTGGTTTCAATACTACTATTATTCAGTGTGATTTTGAAAAAGTACGAACCATTACTCAAACCGGCTCTGTTAAAATTAATTTTATTGCAGTGCGGATATTCTTTCTGCTCAAGCAATTTTCCCTGCATATCGTAAACTTCAAGTTTAACCGTTTCATAAGTTTTGTTAAGCGATATTACAGTGCCAGAATTAAAAGGATTGGGAAAAACTTTTACAGTATTGTTAACGGCTAACAAGTTATGTATTCCACTACCCAAGTCTATCGAAAATAACCTGATGCTATCAATCATCCAGCCTTCTTTGGGATTATTTATACTATCGGAAATAAAATTAAAACGTAAAATCATTGTATCAGGTGGATTTAATTTCACAGGGAAAATATACCATGCAAACCCGGTATGCACCCATCCGTTTGACCGTCCCGAGAAACCATATTCTCCATTATAAAGAGTATCGGTTGCAGTATATAAGTTGTAACCATCATAACAAGGAGTCCCAAAATAATAATACCCACCATAAACAGAATCATTTATTATATTCATCCATGTAAGTCCTTTATCCCACGAAACAGTTATATAGCCGCCATCTTTCAAAGTATCAGTATCAAATTTATGCCAGAAATCAATAAATATATCATAAGGATAACCCAAAGGGAAGTTAAAGCTGCCAATGTATAAATCAAAATACGAATAATTGTTTACGGGATAATCATTCACCGTATCTGTTACAATTGCTTTTGCAGATGAGTAGGCAGAATTAAAATAGGTTTTATGCGGCGTACCAACCTGCCATAAATTATGGCTCGAAGTATCAATATTAATGTAATGGTATGCAGTGTCGAAATTAATTTCATACATACTAATTGTATCGCCGACGTTAGATTGCGAAAAACTATTGAAAGTGAAAAGTGAAAAGTTGAAAGTTAAAATTACTGCAATTAGCCAATTTGGTAATTTGATAATCTGACAATTTGAAGATGTATGGCTTTTCATTTTCAAATCTTCAAATTGATTCATTGTCAAATTTGTTTTAGTTATTTTTTTCATGGTTTTAAGTTTTAATATCAGGTTTGTATTTACAAAGATATAACATATTTTCAATTATCAATTACTCATTACTGTTTGTCGGTAATGTTAAAGTTAGTTTCGGGTTTTTTAGTTTAACCACGTAAGCAAACTAAAAACCATAAACTAATTGCACTTTGTTATAAGTCGTAACCAATATTAATTGAACGTAGAAAATGATGGATTTTTAATTTCCTTTCCCTTTTCGTCCCAT
This sequence comes from Bacteroidales bacterium, assembly GCA_036171495.1. Lineage (GTDB taxonomy): Bacteria > Bacteroidota > Bacteroidia > Bacteroidales > GWA2-32-17 > GWA2-32-17. The sequence goes on along the minus strand of JAVHRE010000207.1, from coordinate 9,789 downwards.
GAAGTTTGCTTAATGTTTATATCGTTGCTGAAAATTATTTCCGATTTTTTCACTCCATTTTTATAAAAAAAGATGCTTGCACCATCTTTAATGCCTTCTTTATAAACGCAATATCGTTTTTTATTTCCGTTTTCGTAAAACCAAATCCATTCACCATCGCGTAATCCGTTTTTGATGCTTCCGCCCATACCGAGTTTCCCACTTGGGTATGTTGTTACACATTGCCCGGTAAATAGAATTTTAGAATTAATTTCGTAAAAAAGCCCATTCCGCTCTTCAAGAGCATCATAATTTATTTTTTTTTGACCTAACGCAGAAATTTGAGTTAAAAGCAGAACTATTAAAATTATTTTATACATGTTTTATTTTTTCCTAACTAATTAATATTTTATTAAAAACTCACTTTTCACTTTTCATTTTATTGCTTGCATTTCTTATACTCCAATTAAGTTCGTAACCAATAATTAAAACTAATGCATTAAAATATAACCAAATTAAAATTACAATTAAAGTGCCAATACTACCATAAATTTTATTGTAATTACCAAAATTGTTTACATAAAACGAAAAACCAACTGAAATTAACAAACTTAAAATTGTTGCTAAAGATGAACCTGCCGAAATAAACCTGAATTTTGATTTTCGTGCCGGAGCTAAATAATACAACAAAGAAATTGCACAAAAAAACGATAAAATAACAATAAGCCATTTGCCTGCCATTATTAAATAATAAGTAATATTTTGTTTTATTATTTCGTGTGAAATTAAATAAGCAAATGTTTTTTGGCTAAAAATTATTAGCCCAATAGCAAGCGTTAAAAGTAAAGAAAGTAATATTACAAGTATTATTGATATTCCTCTTTGTTGTAACCAATTTCTGCTTTCTGTTACAAATTGTGAAGCATTAAATGCAGCAATTAACGAGTTAATTCCATTTGTTGCAAAGTATAAAGCAGTAATAAATCCAAACGAAAGTAATCCTGTTCTTTTATGAATAATAATGTCAATTATTGCACTTCTTATTGATAAGTATGCGTTTGTAGGCATTATGTCTTGCAATACTTTTAGTAATTCTTGTGGTAAATTATCTATTGGGATATAAGCAATTAACGAAAAAAAGAAAATTAATGCCGGAAAAATTGCAAGAAACAAATTATATGCAATAGACGATGCTCTTACTGTTAAAGCTCCCTTATTTAAACCTTGAATAAAAAACTTTCCAACTTCGTAAAGTGGTTGTTCGTCAAATCCTGGTAAGGTAAAACATTTAATTTTTTCGATTAAAGTTAGTGGCAAACGCTTAATAATTTTATTAATAATTTTGCTCTTCATTTTATACAGCTTTTAAACTTAAATCGAGACTTTTAACATGATGGGTTAAGGCTCCTACACTAATATAATCCACTCCACATTCTGCGTATTTTCTAATGTTGTTAATTGTTATTCCACCGCTTGATTCGGTTTCAAATTTTCCATTTATTATTTCTACTGCAATTTTTGTGTTTTCAATTGAAAAATTATCAAGCATTATCCTATTTACTTTTCCAATTTTGATAATTTCTTGTACATCTGATATATTTCTTGCTTCAATTTCAATTTTTAGTTGTTTATTGTTATTTGTTAAATATGTGTTTACTCTTTTTATTGCATTGCTTATTCCACCTGCAAAATCAACATGGTTATCTTTAATTAATATCATATCAAATAAACCAAATCTATGATTTAAACCACCTCCAATTTTTACAGCTTCTTTTTCAAAATATCTGAATCCTGGTGTAGTTTTTCGTGTATCAAGAATTTTAGTTTTTAAGCCCGACAATTCTTTTACATATAAATTTGTTTGAGTGGCTATTCCACTCATGCGTTGCATAACATTGAGTACCAATCTTTCTGCTTGAAGAATAACAATTGATTTTCCTTCTATAATAAAAGCTATTTCGCCGGGTTTGCAAATATCTCCATCGTTTTTAAATATTTCGAATTTAAAACCTTTATCAAATTCATTAAAAATAAATTTAGCAATTTTAATTCCGGCAATAATTCCATTTTCTTTGATAAGTAATTTTGCTTTACCTATTTTATTAGCAGAGATACAAGCTAATGAAGTATGGTCTCCATCGCCAATATCTTCATTAATAGCATTTTTAATAAATGATTTAAGCCACAATTCATTCATTGCCACTCTCTATTCGAAGTTGGTGAATAACTTGCGTATTATTTTGGCTTTTAAGAAATAACGAAACCCTAAAAGTGCCTTTTGAAGTTGTTAAATTTCCTATCACATATTTAGAGCCTTCTTTTTCGCCCTGGTGAATTATTGTAAAGTTTGATGGTATGTTTTTACTGAAAAACTCTTTTAATATTAACTCAGCTTGGGTTTTACTATAAATTTCCTGTTTATCAATTAATGTTAAATCAATATTTGCATTAAAATGTTTTGCCAGTTCTTTTGCATTACCTGTTTTTAATGAGCTTACAATTCCATCGGGAAGATCGCCCGCAATCGAATTTTCTACACTAACAAAGAGTAGAATTAAACTGAAAATTGCTGAAATAAATGGTAACTGCTTCATTTTATTAATTTTTTAATGATTAAATATTCAAATCAAAAATTAAACCACAACTATTATCTTTAACAATTTAATTTAAGACTGCAAGTTAAAAAATAATTAATAAAATCTGAATTTTATTTAAGAAATTGAATTTATACTCAAAAAATTATAATAGTAAATCCAATCATTGTTTTATCAGCTTCTTTACAAAAACATTTTCATTATTAAATATTTTTACAATATAAACACCTTTTGATAAGCTGCTTATATTAAGCTCAGTTTTTTCTAAATAAACTTGTTGTTTAATTAATTGTCTGCCATTTATATCGTATATGGTTACTGTTGTCTCTGTAGATGAAAAATTTGTTGGTAATTCAATAAAAATATTATTTTTTGCAGGAATAGGAAAAACTGATACTTGCCCATTACCAGTCAGGTTATTGATGTTTGTATATCCATCAATAAGATTAATATTATCCACATACAGATAATTTCCGTAACCGCTTCTGTCTTCAAACCCAAACTGTACGCCGTTAAGTGTTGAGATGCTTGAAAGGTCTATGGAATCAGATTTCCATTCTCCTGCAGTCGGAACATACATTTCGATAGTATCAGGAGCGGTAGCGAGGGCAGTTCCGCCTTTCGTCCATAGATAAGTTTTTGTGTTGCCACAATCGTTCGTATAAAAAATTCGCAGCGTGTCAGAATAATCAACACTGTAACGGGCATAAGCGTAATCGAATTTAAGTTTCGGGTTAACGAAATTATTTAAGTTGTACGAAGGGCTGAGCAATATATCTGAAATGCCTATATTGTTTATGCCATAATTATTGTTTCTTGCAGAAGATATGCTGTTGCCATATCCGCCGGCTAAAGTTGTTTTTTCCCAAGCCGGATTACCACCTGTAATAATATCATTCCAATAAACAGGAGGAAAATCCACACCCTCAAAACCTTCGGATAGCGGGCTTGTCTGTATAATAGGGGGTTGTACATTGATGTATAATGTATTTAGCAATGTATCACTTCCGTATATATTTCCAACAATAAGTTGAGCATTATAAGTTCCTGCCACAGGATAAAGAACCTCAGGATTTGTTGCCGTAGAGGAAGTGGGGCTTCCACCAGGGAAAGACCAATGACAGCTTGTGAAAGCATTTATAGTCATGTTTGTGAATTTTACAGAATCACCAGGGCAAATATCCGTTTTATTAGCCGAGAAATTTGCTATAGGCGGAAGTGTAACCGGTGCATAAATATCGGATTCCCACATACCGCGACCATAAGTAGCTGCACGGATTTTGCCTGCACCGTAATGGATTTCAAGTTCATTTACAATTACATTTGGTAGCCCGTCCCAGAATGGCTGCCAGGTGAGCAAAGTGGTATCGCGATAAAACACACCAATGTCGGTACCGATATAAACGCCATTGGGAGAACCATTTTGTACAATGATACAATTTACGGGAAGATTTGGAAGGTTTCCTGTGTAATTTATCCATGAAGTGCCACCATCAATGCTTCTATAAACTTTGTTTGCGGATGAAAAACCGGAAAATGTCAGCCATATTTTATTCGGATTCGTGGGACTTATTGTCAGATAAGTCATCTGCACACTTGAGGTGGGTAAACCGGCAGAGATATTTGTCCATGATGTACCACTATTAGTGGTTTTGTATAAGTTATTCCCTTTTGATGCATAGATTACATTTGAATTGCTGGGTGCCACATTTAATATAATAATATTTTCAGTTCCGGTAAAATTTGATATTTGCGACCATGTACTTCCACCAACCGTACTTTTCCACACATCCTGAAACCCTGCATAAATAGTATTCGGAGCATTGGGGTCAAGTAGGTAAGGTGCAATCCAATTACCAGTCCCTGTAATATTACCGACAGCATCAGAAAAATTATCTCCTCCGTCAAAAGAGCGATTAATTCCTCCGCCTTGCGATTCAGCATAAACAATCTGCGTGTTGCCTGGATTTATTGCAACTTCCATACCATCAGCACCAAGCACATGTGTCCAGATTCCGTTCTTCAGGCGATTGCAACCATTATCCTGAGCGCCTCCCATGAGCATGTATGGCTCGGATGGAGTGCCAGCCAACCGGTAGAATTGTGTGATTTCGATACCGGCAGTGATATCGTTCCAGTTTGTTCCATAATCGGAAGTTTTAAAAAGTCCGCCATCGCATCCGGCATAAAGCACATTGCCATAGAACTCAAGTGCATGCTGGTCGGCATGTACATAAGGATGAGTACTTCCCGTAGAATAAAACCAATGAGTGCTGATGTTCCAGTTTACGCCGCCATCAGTAGATTTCCAAATATTTACACCGCCTACATATATTTCGTTTTTGTTTGAAGGTGAAACTGCAATTGTGAGATCGTACCAGCATTGTCCTCCTGTATCGCCGCCGTATTCATCGTAACCTAACAGATTCGGGGAATTGGATTGCTGGGTAAAACTTGTACCTCCGTTTGTGGAAAGATACAGACCTTCGAAACCACTATCATAATTATTTCCTGCTACCATATACACATAATTGGAATCTGCCGGGGATACAGCAATAGCTAAACGCGAAACATCAGAGGAAGGAACACCTGAAGTGATTTGAGTAAATGAATTTCCCCCGTTCGACGACCTGTAATAAAGGTCACCACAAGCATAAATTACATTCGGATGACCGGGTTTGAATTCTATATCTCTGAAATTGCCTCCCTGTATGTTGGTCCAGTTCGCACCTCCGTCAATAGTTCTGTAAATGCCGATATTAGTTGCTGCGTATAGTATCAAATGGTTTGTAGGATGCATAATGATTTTACCTATACTTCTGTAAAGTGATGTTGTGAAACTTAAACCGGTAGTGTTCCATGATGCACCGCCATCAAAGGATTCAAGAATGCCAATGCTGTAAGTATCTCCTGCATCCCCATCGCCTGTTGCAATATATATGTGATTGGAATTGGTATAATCAACTACTGTTGATGAAACACCGATGATGGGAAGTGAGTCAGTGGTCGTAATCCATGTATTACCACCATTAGTTGATTTCCAGAATCCGCCCGAAGGAGCTCCGGCGTATATAATATTTGGATTGTTGGGATCTACTGTAACGCCATTTACCCTGCCAATACCGGGATTGTAGCTGGTGGTCTGCCATGATGTAGGACCGAGAGCAGTCCAGTTTCCGCCTATCAGTATCGTTTTTTGTTGGTAATTACTGAGAAATTTGTGAAACTCATTCCATGCTTTGTTTTGTTCAAAGCGGTTTCCCTTGGGATAAACGCGGGGTTCCATAAAGTATTCCCATCGTTTATATATCTCATAACCGACTTTTTCGGTTTCAGCATCCTTGCCAAATGATATTGCACGACGAAACCAGTTGTGTTGTTTTTTATCTTTTTCCATCCAATAGCGGTTGAATTCTTTTTGAACAGAATAGAAATTCACAGTAGGATTTTGCATCATTTTAATCCATCTCTGAGGGTATGCTTGTATAGAAAAACATATCACAATAATTAATGCATAATACTTTTTCATTTCGTTTATATTTATTAGTTTGAGGTTTGAAGTTTCTAGTTTGTTAAAAACCCGAAACTTTAAACTTGAAACCTGATTTTTTTTTAGTTTTGTAAATTTATAATTTATTTTTGTAAATTCAATAAAAAATATGAAGATTTTATTATTAGTATATGGAAAAACTGACGACGATTTTATTATTGATGGAATAAAACATTTCGAAAAGAGAATAAAACCTTTTTTTCAGTTTGAAATTGAAATAATAAATGAACCAAAACTGCATGGTAAACAAGATGTTAAAAGGCAATTAGATGAAGAAGCAAAACTTTATAAATCGAAAATAAAAGAAACTGACGAAGTAATTATTTTAGACGAAAATGGTAAGGAATTATCTTCAGTTGAGTTTGCTAACAAATTAGAAATAAATATGAATACAAGTAAAAAACGTTTAGTATTTATTATTGGCGGACCTTATGGATTTTCAATGACGTTTAAAAATGAGTTCAACAACAAAATTTCGTTATCAAAAATGACATTTACTCATCAAATGTCACGACTTATTTTTGTTGAGCAGTTGTACCGTGCAGCTACAATTTTAAAAGGGTTGCCATATCACCATAAGTAAATTTATTTAACCTCAGTTTCAACATTAATTTTACTTAAAAAATATTTAAAAAATAAAATAAATTGTAAAAGATATTTATATAACTTTGAATTTTGTTTTAAAATAAATTATTAACTATAAACTTTCCGAAAGTTAACCAAGCCCAAGCTCAGCAAACTTTCGGAAAGTTGTAAAAATTAAACGTAATGAGTGAATTAAAAAATGTTGTTGAATTAGAAGATGCTGTTATAAAATTTGTTGGCGATTCAGGTGACGGTATGCAATTATCGGGGACCTTATTTGCCGACACAGCAGCACAAGATGGTAACGACCTTACCACTTTTCCGGATTACCCTGCCGAAGTTAGGGCTCCGCAAAATACCATAGCTGGCGTTTCGGGTTTTCAGGTTCATTTTGGAAGTAAAAAAATTCTTACTTTCGGTGATATTTGCGATACAATCGTTGCACTTAATCCTGCATCTTTGCGAGCAAATTTAAAATGGGCAAAAAAAGATACCATTATTATTACAGATTCCGAAGCTTATGATATTGCAGCTTTAGAAAAATCGGGATACAAGTCCAATCCATTAAACGATGGTAGTTTAAAAAATTATAATGTTGTATCAGCTCCTTTTACTACTCTTATAAAAGAATGCGTAAAAGACATGAATATTGATAATAAAACAACACTTAAAAGCAGAAATATGTTTGCATTAGGTGTTGCTTTTAAAATATATGGTAAAAATTTAGAACATACTTTTAAATATCTCGAAAAAAAGTTTTCGAAACGCTCAGAGATAGTCGAACTTAATAAAAAAGTTGTAAAAGCTGGTTTCGATTTTGCCGCAACAAATCCTCAGATTAAATGTACTTATAAAATTAATAAAGCAAACATGCCTAAAGGTCGTTATCGCAACATTACTGGTAACATAGCTACTGCCTGGGGTTTATTAGCAGCTTCTGAAAAGTCGGAACGCCCATTATATCTTGGTTCATATCCTATAACTCCCGCAACTGAAATATTAATTGAATTAGCAAAAAATAAATCTCTCGGAGCAAAAGTTGTTCAGTGCGAAGACGAAATTGCCGGTATTTGTTCTTCAATTGGTGCGAGTTATGCCGGTTCATTGGCTTGTACAACAACTTCTGGTCCCGGTTTATCATTAAAAACTGAAGCATTAGGTTTAGCTGTTATAATGGAATTACCTTTAGTTGTTGTTGACGTACAGCGTGGTGGTCCATCAACAGGATTACCTACAAAATCGGAGCAGTCAGATTTATTTCAAGTGCTTTTTGGCAGAAATGGTGAATGTCCTTTAATTGTTATGGCAGCAGAATCCTCTTCAGATTGTTTTTATAGTGCTTACGAAGCAGCTAAATTAAGTATGGAACACATGACTCCTGCTGTTTTATTAACAGATGGTTCGTTAGGAAATGGTTCAGAACTTTTTAAAATTCCCGACACAAAAGATTTGCCTAAAATTACACCTCCAATGGCAAAAGCAAACGATACTACTTTTAAACCATACAAACGCGATGTTCAAACATTGGCACGTTTATGGGCAATTCCTGGCATCGAAGGATTACGTCATCGTATAGGCGGGTTAGAAAAAGAAAATATTACAGGAAATGTTTCAATGGATCCTATTAATCACGAAACAATGGTTAATTTAAGAGCCGAAAAAGTTCA
>JAVHRE010000207.1:0-1314 GCA_036171495.1 Bacteroidales bacterium | reverse complement strand
AAATAATTATGGAACAAATATTAAATACAATAGAACGTTCGGGTGTTGAACTTACAAAAGAAGATTTTGTTAGTGACCAAATGGTTAAATGGTGTCCCGGTTGTGGGGCATATTCAATATTAGCTGCAGTAGCAAATGTTTTTCCTAAAATCGGATATAAAAAAGAAAATTTTATGTTTGTTTCAGGAATTGGTTGTTCATCACGATTCCCTTATTATGTTAATACTTATGGGTTCCACGGTATTCATGGTAGGGCACTTCCAGTTGCAACAGGAATGAAAGTATCGAACCCTAAACTTAGTGTTTGGGTAGCCACCGGTGATGGAGATTCGATGGCAATTGGCGGAAATCATTTTATTCATACCATACGCCGCAATGTTGACCTTAATGTAATATTATTTAACAATCAAATTTATGCACTAACAAAAGGACAGTATTCGCCAACATCACCTATGGGAGCAGTAACAAAAACTTCACCTTATGGAACTATTGAACATCCTTTTAATGCAGGCGAATTAGTTATAGGTGCACAAGGAACATTTTTTGCCCGCGTACCCGATAACAATGTAAAATTAATGACAGAAGTTTTATTTGAAGCTGCCCGACATGATGGTACATCAATTGTTGAAGTATTACAGAATTGTGTGATTTATAACGATAAAGCTCATGCTAAAATTACTGCAAAAGATACTAAAGACGATAATCAGGTTATTTTACGCAATGGTGAACCACTAATTTTTGGAGTTAATAAAGATAAAGGCATCAGATTAAACAATACCCGATTAGAAGTTGTAAAAATTGGCGAAAATGGTATAACTGCAAACGACCTTTTAGTACACGACCAATACCAACAAGACCCAGGTATTCAGTTGATGCTTGCAAAAATGACACCACCAAATTTCCCAGTTGCTATGGGTGTTATTCGTTCTGCAATGTACCCTACTTATGATGATATGGTTGAAGACCAAATAAGTTATGCAAAAGCAAATTCAAAAATCAAAACCGTTAACGATTTATTAAATAGTGGCGATACTTTTGAAGTATAATTTAAAAATCTAAATTCAAATAAAAAAGACTTCTATTGGTGGGTTCTAACCCCGCCCAAAGCGAGACAAATGCGTCATTGCAAAGGAAGGCGATGCCTTGAGTTTGCGTTGCATTGAGAGTTTGTCGAAATGTCGAAGGGATTGGCTGAAGCAACTTAGCACATTCGCAAAGCTCAGTATAAACTCCGCAATATCATTGCTTGCCCCCGCTTTTGCGCATTGGCGTCAAGCTAAGAAAACAATATCTTGCTCGAAACGCTTGATAGTC
>JAVHRE010000206.1:0-3644 GCA_036171495.1 Bacteroidales bacterium | reverse complement strand
TTTTACTCGGTGTTGAAACAAAATCTTTACGATTAATGTTATTTATAATGTTACTCGCTCGCATCTTGCGAGTGAGTGTTTTCTTTGCCTCTGGCATTTTTGCTTTAAACTCCTGTATCGGAATTGTTACAAAAAACAATTTGTTTGGTGTTGTTTTGCGGTATTCACTCATAATTCAAAAATAAATGTATTTTGTTGTAATGTGGCAAGATGCCAAAGGAACAATCACTCGCAAGATGCGAGCGATTGCGTAAGGAACCTGTTTAAATTCATTTTGGTGGGATTTTGTGTTTTGGTGATTTTGTGGCATTTTAACTTAAATCTTTTCTGATAAAAACTTTTCGACAGATGAAATATCCGGTTTTATTGAAGCAGGAATATCTATAATTTTCTGAACAGCATTCAAATCTTTTAATCCACTTCCGGTTAAAAGCACAACATTTTTACTGTCTTTTTCAAGTTTATTGTTATTGAAATAATTTAAGAATCCGGCAAATGCAGTTGCTGCTGCTGGCTCAGTAAAAATTCCGGTATTGCTGCTTAATGTTTTTGAAGCTGTAATAATTTCATCGTCATTTACTAAAATGCTTTCTCCTGCAAAATCGAGTAAATATTTTTTAGCCATTCTGAAATTTCGTGGAATGTCAACTGAAATTGAATCAGCAATAGTTTTACTCGGTGTTGAAACAAAATCTTTACGATTAATGTTATTTATAATGTTACTGCTGCCAAATGCCTGTACAGCAATAATAGTAGGAATTTTGTTAATAATTCCGAGTTTTAATAAGTCTTCAAATCCTTTATAAACTCCGGAAATAATAACTCCATCGCCAACCGGAACAAAAATCCGAGTGGGAATGGATTGATTTAATTGAGAGTACAATTCAAATGAAACAGTTTTTTTTCCTTCAATTGTAAGCGGATTAAAAGCTGTATTTCTGTTGTACCAACCGTATTTTTTTGTAGCTTCAATGCTCAAGTCGAAAGCATTGTCGTAAGTACCATCAATTGGAATAATTTTAGCACCATACATAACAATTTGCGTAAGTTTTGCTTTTGGAGCAGTTGCCGGAACAAAGATTATTGCTCTTTGTTTTTGAGCAGCACACATTCCGGCAAGGGATGAACCGGCATTTCCGGTTGATGCGGCTACAATTGTGTCAATATTATTTTCTTTTGCATAAGCTGAAACAATTGCGGAAGCTCTGTCTTTGAAAGAAAATGTAGGGTTTTGCGAATCGTCTTTCAAAAATAAATCAAATTCAAAAAAGGAACAATCACTCGCAAGATGCGAGCGATTGCGTGAAGATATTTTATAAAGTGGCGTATTCCCAACTTTTAAATATGGAAGACTATCAATTGATTTAATTGGAAGTAAGTCAATAAAATTATTATTTTCTAATTTGTTAAAAATATCGTTTGATAACCTTGATTTAATTTCGGAGTAATTATATTCGGTTTTTAAAACTCCATAAGGTGGTTGGGTTTCGCTATTTTGTTTTTGACAAGTATCACATAAATAAACAACTTTTGATGATTCAAAAGTTTTTCCACAATCAATACAAGTATAATGAAATTTATTGTTCATGTAATTTTTAGAAATAATTTTTAATTTATCAATCTTTGTAAATCTTCAGGATTTTTTCTACAGTCCCAAATTATTTGCTTAGCCATTCATCAATTTTTTTATTAACTTGTTTGTCAGTTAAAAATTGTCCAGTTTTGTATTGACTTTGAGATTCTTCAACTGCAATTCTTTGTTCATCTGAAAGTTTGTACATCTCGTTATCGAAATCTTTTTTGCCTATCAATCTGTACATTTCTTCTAAAATTTTTTGGTTTTTAGTACTATTGATTCGCTAATTATTTTTTTCTTTAACTCGTTTACAGTCATAATTAATAGATTTTAATTATATTACAAATTTTTTAAAACTCCGGTTTCTTCGTTAAATGCATTAATCATTTCGTCGAGTTTAACATCTTGATGGAAAATTTGTTCCCATATTTCTCTGTCATACCATAACTGGTTAAGGTCTTCAACTTCTTTTGCCTGTTGTTCTACCCAAGTAAAATATTTCAGGTTATGGAGCATTTTACGGTCAGAATATGTCAACTCTTTAATATAGTCAGTTTTTGTTCCCAACAGACATTTTTCATAGTCTTTTACTGCCTGTATATTAGAATATTCGCCTCTTTCTGCTTTTAATTCTTCAAGGCGTGATTGATACATAACAGCCGAGTCGGTGGCAATTGTCATTATTACGTCATCAGAAGTCATTTCAAAAAGTTTTGCAGTTTTAATTGCAGAAAGCATATTTGAGATTCCGGAAATTCCTAATAATTCAAGTGAATCAATTAATTGTGGGGCAATGCCAATTGATTTTAAATATTGTTTTCCTTCTTTTTCGTTAAATAGTCTGAAAATTCTCATGCAATCCTCATCATCAATTGCAACTACAACATCGGTATTTTTAACATTGTGAACCCATGGTACGTGTTTATCTCCGATTCCTTCGATACGATGACCGCCAAAACCGTTCATTAAAAGAGTAGGACATTGGAGTGCTTCAGATGCAGCAACTTTTATATGGGGATGCTTTGTTCTTAAAAAATCACCTGCAGCAATTGTTCCGGCAGAGCCTGTTGCAGAGATATATCCGGCAAAATTGCTTTTTGGATTTTTTAATTTGTTATATACTTCTTCTAATGCATAACCAGTTACATTATAATGCCATGTTGGGTTACCAAATTCGTCAAACTGATTAAAAATAATACAGTCTTTTCTGTTTTTTCTAATATCCCAGCAAGCATCGTATATTTCTTTTACATTCGATTCGCAACCATGAGTAGCAATTACTTCGGCGCCAATTTCTTTTAGCCAGGTAAAACGTTCTTTGCTCATTTCCTCGGGTAAAATTGCAACGGCGGTACAACCCATTATTTCTGAGTCGAATGCTCCTCCACGGCAATAATTACCGGTTGAGGGCCAAACAGCTTTGTTATAAGTCGGGTCGAATTCACCGGAAATAATGCGTGGAGCCAAACATCCATAAGCTGCACCAACTTTATGTGCTCCGGTAGGGAACCATTTTCCGACAATTAAAACAATTCGTGCATTAACGCCACTAATTGCTTTTGGTATCTCAATATAATTTACTCCGCCATATAAACCACCTTTCTCTTTGGGTTCATTGTGCCAGTTTATACGAAATAAATTTAATGGATTAAGTTCCCATAATCCTATATTTTTTAATTTGTTTTTTACTTTATCAGGAATTAAATCAGGATTTCTCATTTGAGCAAATGTTGGAAGAATAATCCCTTTTTCGCGAAAGCGTGCGATAGCTTTTTTTCGAACATCTGAATTTACAATTCTGTTTTCAATTTTTATCATATAAAATTATTTTATAAATGTCGTTTTATGATTACAAAAGTAATTATTTATATTTAATGCGAATCAAGGGTTGAAAAACACAAGAAATAACGCCTTTTATACCATTACTTGTTATAAATTAGTCTGTTAATATTTGGTATTACCGAAACAAGTTCGGTAGTAAACAATGCCGATAGAGTAGCTGTTATCCCGCTTCGGCGCATACGCGTCAACTTAATTTTATTTTTTGCGCAAAGTTTTGACGGTCGCA
>JAVHRE010000205.1:0-3653 GCA_036171495.1 Bacteroidales bacterium | reverse complement strand
AGCTATGTTATCGAGACTTGATTTTGTTAAAGATGTGAATCTTGAAAATCCTAAAAAGAAAAATAAATCAAAATCATTAACAAACAAGGACTGGATTCTTCCGGGCAGACCGGCAACTGATGAAGAAATAGAGCAAATGTGTCTGGAAATGGAGAAAGATACTGGCGAATACACTACTGAAGAGGTAATAAATTTTGTAAGTGAAGATATTAAAGAATGGGGAAAGAAGAAAAAATAATTTTCAGAGAAAAAGCCAAGCAATCTATTCGCAGTATAGTGTATTATATTGTTATTAGCGGATACCCTGAAACTGCTAAAAAGTTTAATAAAAAACTTGTTGATTTCGCAAATTCCCTTGCGATGTTCCCAAATAAATACCCTGTATGCAGACATAAACGATTTGCAAAACATAACTACAGATGTGCAGTATTCGAACACGACTATATTTTTATATATAAAACCTTTCGTTCCCGACTTGTTATTTATAATGTTGTTCATTGCAGCCGTATTCGTTAATTTGTTATTCGATTATTTCTTTTTTACTTTTTTTTGATTTACGATAAAGCAAATTTATAAAAATTTTTTAAATAAAAAAACAAATCATATATTGTCGTAAATTTTTTTGATATGTTAATTATAGGAATTGCAGGCGGAACTGGTTCGGGTAAAACAACAGTTGTAAAAAAAATTATTGCTCGTTGTCCAAAAGATGAGGTAGTGGTTATGCCCCAAGATGCCTATTATAAAGATAATAGTCATTTACCGCTCGAAGAGCGGCTCGAAATAAATTTCGACCACCCAAATGCGGTTGAGTTCGAATTATTAGTTGAGCATATTAATAAATTGAAAAAAGGCGAAGATATTAATATGCCAATTTACTCATATTTAACTTGTACCCGTTCTGCCGAAACAATTCCCATTAAACCAAAAAAGGTAATTATTGTTGAGGGAATTTTAATTTTTACAAATGCAGAATTACGGAACTTATGCGATATTAAAGTTTTTGTTGATGCCGATGCCGACGATAGATTAATAAGAGTTATTAAACGCGATATTATTGAACGTGGACGTTCTATTGATAAAGTTTTGGAACGTTATATTAAAACAGTGAAACCTTCCCACATTCAATTTATTGAACCAACAAAAACATTTGCCGATTTAATAGTTCCTCAAGGTGGCGACAATTTGGTAGCAATAGATATTTTAACTCATTTTATAGAACTAAAACTTAATAAAACAAAATAATGCTCGACGAAATAAAACTATCTAACGTATTGTTTCTTGATATAGAAACAGTTCCACAATATCCAACTTATAGTGATGTGCCCGAACCATTTAATGAGCTTTGGGACGCAAAATCTAAAAATTTTCGTGAACAAGCAACAGTCGAAGATGTATATGGACGTGCAGGTATTTATTCCGAGTTTGGAAAAATAATATGTATTTCGGTAGGAATTATTTCTGAAAAAAATGGCAGAAAAATTCGTTTAAAATCATTTTCGGGTGATGATGAAAAAGTTTTACTTGAAAACTTTTTCAATTTGTTAAATACAAAATTCAATCGCAACGAACATGTTTTATGTGCTCATAATGGTAAAGAGTTCGATTATCCTTATATTGCACGTCGTGGTTTAATTAATGGTTTAAAACTTCCTAAAATATTAGATAATGCCAGCAAAAAACCTTGGGAAGTTAAACATCTTGATACACTTGAATTATGGAAATTCGGCGATTATAAACATTATACATCGTTAAATTTATTGTCGGCAGTTTTTGGAATAAAATCGCCCAAAGACGACATTTCGGGAGCCGATGTTGCAAAAGTTTATTATGTTGAAAAAGATTTACCAAGAATTGTAACCTACTGCGAAAAAGATGTGCTTACAGTAGCCCAACTTCTGCTTAAATATAAGGGCGAACCTTTAATTTCTGACGAAAATATTGAGCATGTGTAATTGGTAACTCATATTCTGATTACTATCATTACAAATTAATAATTTAAAAATTGCTTATATTTGCATAAAATGAATAAACAATACATAATAGAATCTATAAAAACCGAAAAACCTTATTTACAGGAACATTTCGGTGTTGAAGAAATTGCCTTATTTGGTTCTTATGCACGTGGCGACGAAACTGAAGAAAGCGATATAGATATTATGGTAAAAATAAGCATGAAAACTCTAAAAAATTATTTTTCTTTGTTAGATTATTTAGAAGCAAAATTTAAAAAGAAAATAGATTTGGTAACAAATCATAAAAATTTATCCGAGAGATTTATAAGGATAATAAGTAAGGACATTGTATATGTATAATGAAGTAATATATTCAAAATTAATTACTTGTATTGAGCATATTGAGGCAATCGAAAAATATTTTAAAGATGTTCAAAATTCTGAACATTTTTTTTGTTAAACGATGGTGTACAATACGATGCAATTCTTATGCGTTTGCAGGCATTAGGCGAAAATTTAAAACGGATTTCTCTAAAACATCCATTTGTAATAAAAGATTTAGAATATTCAGAGATAGATAATGTAATTCGTTTTAGGGATTACGTTTCTCACCATTACGAACAATTAGAAAATGAAGTAGTATTTGATATTTGTTCATTAAAAATACCTTTATTAAAAAATTGCATTATTTCGCTTATAAATAAACAATATAATTTTTTGCCATAGAAACAGTTAGTTTATAAAATTTCTATTTACATAATTGCAATAATTAATTTGTAAAGTGTTAAACTTTACAAATTAACTTAAAGTTTAATTGTAAATAAACGAAATAATTTTTTGTGCAAGCATTTGTGGGTTTTCGGCATGCAGCCAATGTCCGGTATTTGGGATTTCAAAAATTTCGGCTGCGGGAAATATTTTATTAATAAGCACTTCGTCATCTTTAGATATATAATTCGATAAACCTCCTTTAACAAAGAGCACGGGGAAACCTGTAATTTCAATATTTTCCCATTCATCGTTGATGAATCCTCCCGAAATATTTTCGAGATTTTCTTTTAATGCTCGTAAATTTAATAACCATTCAAAATTTCCTGAATTATTGCGATGCAAACTTTTAAGTAGGAATGCTCGGAGTTTTTCAGATTCGATTTTTTGTGATAAAATATTGTTTACTTCATCGCGACTTTTAATATGCGTTAAATCTATATTGCATAATGTTTCAATAATAGTTTTGTGTTGGGATTGCTCTTGTAATAAATTTTCGTTATAATTTTTTGGAGCTATGTCAATTAACATTAACGAATTTAATAATTCAGGGTAATTTCGTGCAAAGTTCATTGCAACCTTGCCACCCATTGAGTGACCTAATACATGAGCTTTTGAAATAGAATGAGTTTTAAAAAAATCAAATATGTCATTTGTTAAAACATTATAATTAAATTCGTCGCTATGAGGCGATTTCCCATGATTGCGTTGGTCAATTAAATAAATTTCAAAATGTTTTTCAAGTAGTTTTGCAATAGTAAACCAATTATCACCCGAGCCAAATAAACCATGAAGTATAATAAATGGCTGTCCTGTACCAATTTTACGATAATTTAATATCATTTTATGGCATTGTTAACAATGTGTAGATTTCATTTTTTGTCATGTTGAGTGATTAGCGAAACATCTATTCTTCATAATGAAATAGAT
>JAVHRE010000204.1:0-3655 GCA_036171495.1 Bacteroidales bacterium | reverse complement strand
ATCTTTAAACTGTTTTTCAGCCTTTTCAATTTCAATGCCAGCAGTAGTTACAAACATTCCAATATAATCAGGAGTATTTAATTCTTTTGGAGCAATAAAATCCGATAAGCAATAGTTTGGTTCTTTATTTTCTTTTGGTTCGCGGTTGCGTGGAAAATTAATTTCTTCGTATATTTTGTTATTTTTAAAATATGTTTTATTGTTTTCTGAATACGCCGGAAAAATGCCAAAAACAGCATTTGCTATCAATAACTTTTCTTGAGTAATTTTTTCGAGCATTTCGTGTGCATCGTGCAAAAGTTTTTTTGCTTCCTGTCCTTTTTCGGTATCATTTAACAATGCTTGAGAGGCTCCTTTAAATTGCCATTGATGGAAAAAATATACCCAACTTATATACGGAATAAGCTCTTTTACAGAAATATTTTTTAAAACTTTTACGCCTAAAAAATTTGGTTTTATAATATTTGCTTTTGAAATGTCGAATTTAAAACGATTTGCAAGTGCATCTTGTTCTGTAATTTGTTTAGTGTTTTCGACTTTTTTAAGGTGATTGCTTTTTAATACTTCGTATTCCGAATAAAGTTTTTTTACAAAATCGTCTTTCTTTTGTGGATTAAGCAAATCGGAAACTATTCCGGCACTTAACGAGGCGTCTTTTACATGAACTACGGGTTGCGAATATGCCTGTGCTATTTTAACTGCTGTATGTATTTTCGAAGTTGTTGCTCCACCAATTAAAAGCGGAATTTTCATTCCACGTTCTTCCATGCCTTGTGCAACATAAATCATTTCGTCTAACGAAGGAGTAATTAAACCACTTAATCCAATAAAGTCAACATTTTGTTTTACAGCTTCGACGAGTATGGTTTCGCGGGGAACCATTATGCCTAAATCAATGATTTCGTAATTGTTACAAGCTAATATAATTCCAGCAATATTTTTTCCAATATCGTGAACATCGCCTTTAACAGTTGCAATTAAAATTTTTCCTGCTTTCGAACTTTTTAAAGATTGGTTCTGTTGTTCTAACAATGGTTGCAATAAAGCAACAGCTTTTTTCATTACTCTTGCACTTTTCATTACCTGGGGCAAAAACATTTGTCCCGAGCCAAACAAATCGCCTACCTTACCCATTCCTTCCATTAACGGACCTTCAATAATTTCGATTGGTTTAGGAATTATTGTTAATATTTCGGCAACGTCAGGAGCGATAAAATCTGAAATTCCTTTTATTAATGCATGTATAAGTCTTTCGTTTACAGGAAGTTTTCTCCATTCGTTTATATTTGATTCAGCAGGTAACCCGCCTTTAATGTTGATGGCTGCTTCAAGAATTTTTTCGGTAGCGTCGGGAGTTCTGTTAAAAATTAAATCTTCAGCAAGTTTTTTAATTTTTGGTTCAATGTCGTTGTAAACAGGTAATGCACCGGCATTTACAATTCCCATATCAAGACCGGCTTTAATAGCGTGATACAAAAAAACAGAGTGCATAATTTGTCTTATTGGCTCATTTCCTCTAAATGCAAACGACAAATTACTTATACCACCACTGGTTTTTGCGTAAGGCAAATTTTCTTTAATCCATTTTATTGAATTAAGAAATTCAACAGCAAAATTGTTGTGTTCGGATAATCCTGTGCCTATTGTTAAAATGTTAGCGTCAAAAATTATATCTTCGGGTGGAAAATTAATTTGCTTTGTTAAAATATTATATGCCCTTGCACAAACATCAGTTTTTCTTTGATAAGTAGTTGCTTGTCCTTCTTCATCAAAAGCCATAACTATTGCTGCAGCACCATATTGTCTGATTTTTTTTGCTCTTTCAATAAACACGTTTTCGCCTTCTTTTAAACTAATTGAGTTTACAATAATTTTTCCCTGAACGCATTTTAAACTATTTTCTAATACACTCCATTTTGATGAATCAACCATTATCGGAACTTTTGCTACATCAGGGTCTGAGGCAATCCATCTTAAAAATAAAGGCAATTCTGTTTCGGCATCGAGCATTCCATCGTCTAAGCTAATATCGAAAATTTGAGCACCATTTTCTATTTGCTGACGGGCAACGCTTAACGCTTCCTCATATTTGTGTTCACGAATAAGTTTAGCAAATTTCATTGAACCCGAAACATTTGTGCGTTCTCCAATATTAATAAAATTCGATTCTTTGCGAATAATTAATGGTTCTAATCCACTGAGTTTAGTTAAATGTTCAAATTCCGGAATAATACGAGGTTTGTAATTAACTATTGATTTTGCTATTGCATTAATATGTTCAGGTGTTGTACCACAACAACCGCCAACAATATTAACCAATCCTTTTTTAGCAAATGTTGAAACTGTTTTTGCCATTTCTTCGGCACTTTCATCATATTCGCCAAACTGATTTGGAAGCCCTGCATTTGGATAAACGCTTACATAACACCATGCCTTACGTGAAAGCTCTTCGAGATAAGGTTCAATTTGTTTAGCACCAAAAGCACAATTTAAACCAACTGAAAATAAATTTGCATGCGAAATAGAAATTAAAAATGCTTCCAAAGTTTGTCCAGAAAGTGTTCGTCCTGCATTGTCGGTTATAGTAACCGAAACCATAACAGGCAAACGTTTTTGCTTAATGTTAAAAACATCTTCGCAAGCAAAAAGTGCAGCTTTGGCGTTAAGCGTATCAAAAATTGTTTCAACTAAAAGAATATCTACACCACCATCAATTAATCCGTTAATTTGCTCTGAATATGCAATTACCAACTCATCAAAAGTTATGCTTCGCGATGCAGGATTATTTACATCGGGCGATAGTGAAGTTGTTTTATTTGTTGGTCCAATTGAGCCGGCTACAAAACGTGGTTTATCGTCAGTAGAATATTTTATTGCACATTGTTTAGAAATTTTTGCTGCCTCAAAATTTATTTCATAAGCTAAATCATCTAATTTGTAATCGGATTGTGAAATTTTTTGAGCATTAAAAGTATTTGTTTCTATAATATCGGCGCCGGCTTTTAAATATTTTTCGTGTATTTCTTTAATTATTTGAGGTTGCGTTAAAACAAGTAAATCGTTATTCCCTTTTAATGAATAAGGATGATTTTCAAAACGTTTACCTCTGTAATCTTCTTCGCTAAGTTTATAACGCTGAATCATTGTACCCATAGCACCATCGAGTACAAGAATTTTATTTTTAATTATTTCAGTTAATGATTTTTTCATTTCATTTTATTTTAAATTATTATTCCCTTTTTGGGCAGGTTTTGGCACCAATACCTAACTAGGTGGTTGCCAGAGGGTCGTAGAGCCTGTTCTCTTGCCTCATTCTTTATAATTCAAGCATCCTGTATAAGAGGAAATTTGATTTGCAAAAATAATAAATAAATTTAAAAAATTAATTTAGCCTGCAATCGGTGCTAAACCGCTAAGAATTCTATTTGTTGCTATATATGTCAAGTTGCACATAACTGCACGTTGTTTTCGTAGGTGGTGTTAGCAGTAGGTTTTGTTTAACACTTTTTTAAATCACTTATTAAATCAGGCTCATAAAGCATCTGTTTAATTGTCCTTTTTAATAAAGTCAATAAGAAGTCTTCAACCAAGTCACTATTATTTAGGATTTTCAAGATTCACATCTTTAACAAAATCAAGTCTCGATAACATAGCT
>JAVHRE010000203.1:0-3655 GCA_036171495.1 Bacteroidales bacterium | reverse complement strand
ACTCCGTTAACCTCGTTTCCAAAAACAATAGCGTATTTTTTGTTTTTTTCGGGAATAAAATCAAGCAAATTTGTGCTATTTGTTACTTGTTCTATTGAAGCAATTATATAACCGTCAGCTTTAAGAGATTTAATAATTTCTGCGGTGTTTTTAATATATTCCCAACAAACTGATTCGGTTGCACCAAGAGCAGTTTTCTGAATTTCGCGACTTGGTGGGCAAGCTGTTATTCCGCACAAATAAATTTTTTCTACTCTAAAAGCATCGGCTGTGCGAAATATTGAACCAATATTATGCTGACTTCTTATATTGTCGAGAATAATAACAATTGGTGTTTTTTCAGACTTTTTAAAATCATCAACTGAAATTCTATTTAGCTCATTTAAAGAAAGTTTTTTCATTTTTTAATAATATTTACAAAAGTAATGCAACATTTATTTAAAAAAATTTAATTTTGCTTCAAATAATTTCAATATGAATTTACACGAATATCAAGGAAAAAACATTTTAAAAAAGTTCGGAGTTTCGGTTCCCGAAGGTGGTGTTGCATTAAATAGCGACGAAGCAATACAAATTGCAAAATCAATAAAAGAAAAAACCGGCACCGAAACATGGGCTGTAAAAGCTCAAATACATGCAGGTGGTAGAGGAAAAGGTGGCGGAGTTAAAATCGCCAAAAATTTAGACAATGTTAAAGAATACGCTAAAGCAATATTAGGGATGACTTTGGTTACACACCAAACAGGACCTGCGGGTAAAGTTGTTCACAAGATTTTAATTGAGCAAGGAATTTATTATCCTGGCGAAAGTCCTGTTAAAGAGTTTTATATGAGCGTATTACTTAATCGTGCTACAAGCCGTAATATTATTATGTATTCAACCGAAGGCGGAATGAATATTGAAGAAGTTGCTGCAAAAACACCTCATCTTATTTATAAAGAAGAAATTGATTCGCTTACTGGTGTTGCCGATTTTCAGGCTCGCAGAATTGCTTTTAACCTTGGTTTATCGGGTAAAGCATTTAAAGAAATGTTAAAATTTGTACCTGCATTATATACCGCATTTGTAAAAGCAGATGCTTCACTTTTCGAGATAAATCCGGTAATTAAAACATCCGACGACCTTATTTTTGCTGCTGATGCAAAAGTTGTTATTGACGATAGTGCTTTATTCCGTCATCCCGATTTTAATGAAATGCGCGATTTAACCGAAGAAAATCCTGTAGAAATTGAAGCTGGAAAATACGATTTGAATTTTGTGAAACTTGATGGTAATGTTGGTTGTATGGTTAATGGTGCTGGATTGGCAATGGCAACAATGGATATTATAAAACTTTCGGGTGGCGACCCTGCAAACTTCCTTGATGTTGGTGGTGGTGCAAATGCACAAACTGTTGAAGCTGGTTTTAGAATTATATTAAAAGACCCAGCCGTAAAAGCTATTCTTATTAATATTTTTGGAGGAATAGTTAGATGCGACCGCGTTGCTAAAGGTGTTGTAGAAGCTTATAAATCAATTGGAAATATTCCTGTTCCTGTAATTGTTAGGTTACAAGGCACCAATGCTATTGAAGCTAAAAAAATGATAGACGATTCCGGACTTAAAGTTTATTCGGCTATTACCTTACAGGAAGCTGCCGAAAAACTCAAAGAATTAGTATAAAACATTGGGTTTCTGGTTTCAAGTTTCTGGTTTTAAGTTTTTTAACAACCTCAAACTAAAAACTACAAACTAATATGGTTGGCATACGAATTGCTTTTTCAACACTCATGCGAAATTTTTTTTTAATATGTTTTTTAGTGTTGTTATGTGTAATAACAAATGCACAAGAACAAATACAGCAATCTAATAAAGGATTTTTAATATATTTTAAAGTAATTGATGGCGATACTTTACCTTATATTAATTTACGTGAAGTTATTGTACTTCCGCCTCACGAATTTCATTCAAAACACGAACTTCAGAAATATGCCAAACTAATTAAAAATGTTAAAAAAGTTTTACCCTATGCTAAAATTGTTAGAACTAAACTTCTGATTATTCAAAACGAATTAGAAAAACTTCCAACGGAAAGTTTAAAAAGAGAATATATTAAAAGAGCCGAAAAAATTCTTAAAGATGATTTTCAAGATGAAGTAACTAACTTAACAATGACGCAAGGCAGGATACTTATTAAACTTGTTGACCGCGAAACAGGAAATACTTCTTATGAGTTAATAAAAGAACTTAAAGGTTCATTTAATGCTTTCTTATATCAATCTATTGCTCGCTTATTCGGCGAAAATTTAAAAGATGAATATGATGCTAAAGGTGACGATAAACTTATTGAAGAAATAGTTATTAGAGTTGAAAATGGCGAATATTAAAATAGAAGACCTGACAGGTTTTAATAATTTTTAAATTTAATTTTAGATGTTTTTTATTCTTTCAAAAATATTGCAATTTGTTGTTTCGCCAATTGTATGGCTCTTTTGTCTTTTAATATGGTCATTATTAACAAAAAAGCATAAGCGCCACAGGAATTTACTTTTAATTTCGGTTTTGTTTTTATACATCTTTTCAAATTCTTTTTTGTTAGATGAGGTAATGAGAGCGTGGGAAATGCCACAATCAAAAATTGAAAACAATAATAAAGTTTACGAATATGCAATTGTGTTAGGCGGATTAACTACTTATTATGATAAAAAAACAGACCAAATTGGCTTTAATCGTAGTGTTGATAGGTTAATGCAAGCAATCAAATTGTATAAAAAAGGAAAGGTTAAAAAAATTATTTTTACTGGTGGTGATGGTAGCATTTTAAAAGAAATTGGTAGTGAGGGTGAACTTTTGCAGAAGTATGTTATCCAAACCAAAATAATTTTGTCCAGCGACTTTATTGTCGAAAACAATTCGCGAAACACTCACGAAAATGCCGAATTTGTTGCAAAATTATTTAAAACTGCTCGTTTAAAAGGTAATGCAGTAATTATTACTTCAGCTTTTCACATGAGGCGTGCATTAGGCTGTTTTAGAAAAGAGGGGATTTCTGTAGATTATTATGTTGCCGACCGCTATTCGGGCAAGCGAAAATATGTTCCCGACCATTTACTAATTCCGCAAACAGATGCGTTTGACAAATGGAATATTATTTTACACGAAATGGTTGGTTTTGTTGTGTATAAAGTAATGGGATATAGCTAGTGTTTGCAGGAAAACGCCAATTTACTCACATCTATTTTTATTTTTTAAGGTGTTCGTGATATCGCTTCGCTAAGTTCTGCGTTATTCTCGTTTTAAAAATCAGTCATTCCGCTTAGGCGGAACTCCTGATTTTCAAAACATCACAAGCCTCAAACTCGAACATTATAGTTCAAACTCTTGATTTTACGGACAACTCTAAATAGTGTCTGTCTGTAATATCAATCCTTGGTTAACCCGCAACCGCTCGCATCCTGCGAGTGGTTATTCTCTCAACAAGCAGTGTAGCTGCGATATAAATAATAATAAAAATTCATCGAACAATAGTGATTTTAAATATTAAATTTACGTAACATGAGTCATACAAATTGGGAATCTAATTCCCAGATTGCTGGGATATAAAATTGTTTTTAATGTACCGATAATTAAAAATTGCTCTAAAATTAAATTTGTAAACAAAAAAATATTACATTTA
>JAVHRE010000202.1:0-3672 GCA_036171495.1 Bacteroidales bacterium | reverse complement strand
AATGACGGAAAACATTGTGTTTTATGCTGTAATACCGATACGGTATCTGTAATCCCGCCTAAGCGGGATAACAGCTACTCTATCGGCATTATACCAAATATTAACAGACTAATTTATAACAAGTAATGGTATAAAAGGCGTTATTTCTTGTGTTTTTCAACCCTTGATTCGCATAATTAACAAAAAACAACACCTTAACATAATCATATTATTGTTAATTAAATGTTTAATCACATTCTGAATAGTTATAGAAAAATATTTTGGATTTTGTTATTTTAAAGAACGCTATCATTACTATTGAAAAAATAAATTTTGTGTTGCTATATAAAAAAATAGTTGTTGGAATCTTATGTTTAGTTTTTTCTCATTCTTTTGGGCAAAGCTACAATATTAAGCATTACACAGTTGAAGATGGCTTGTTACATGAGTTTGTAAATGATATTATTCAGGACAGCAAAGGAAATGTGTGGCTCGCTACTGGTGGTGGTTTATCTAAGTTTAATGGCTTTGAATTTACCAATTACACTTCCAAATATGGCTTGAATTACACCCGTTTATTGGCTTTAGCCGAAGACGGAGCGGGTAATATTTGGATTGGCTCTCAACAAGGGGTTAATGTATTTGATGGAAATTCTTTTCTTTCGCTTGATGATAAATTGTTGGGAGAAAATGTTTTAGCCCTCGAAAAAGCTTATGGTAAAAACATGTGGATTTTGACCGATAGCGGTTTAAGCATAGCCTGTCTTACACAAAACAAAGTTGTTTATAAAAAATTTCCTTACAGGTTTGGAGAGCGTAAAGATGTTAATATTTTTCAGCAGCGGGATTTGAATAATTTTGTATTAAACACACAAAAAGATGGTGTTTATATTGGCTATGCAGGGCATTTTTATCATTTCAAAAATAAAAAACTTACAAAAATTAATTTACCTGATTCTATTAAAGTTTTATCGGCTGCAGAACTTGAAAATGATAAGCTGATATTAGGAACGAATAAAGGATTGTTTTTTTATAACAACTTAATATTAAGTCCATTTGCTTCTAAATTTGTTAGCAATGCTTCCATCATAAAAATAAAATTGAATAATTTTAAGGTCTGGGCTATCGCCAAATGGAAAAACGAAGAGGATGCTTATTTGGTTTGCTTGAAATTGTCTAATGATGAGTATTTTAGAAAGATTGGCAAGAAAAATGGTCTTATAAATTCACCTACCTCTATTTTTATTGACCATGAAAATAATGTATGGTGCAGTTCTTACGGTGGCTTAAGCATATTGAGAGGTGAAAGTTTTATTAATTATAACCGGAAAAATGGTTTGATTGGAAATAAAATATGGGGAGTTACCGAAGATTCAAAACGTAGAATTTGGGTAGGAACCCTTGGTGAAGGGCTATCTATAATTATAAATGATACTTCGTTTCAGAGCTATACACTTGCTAACGGACTACCCGATATGTTTATAGGGAAAATTTTTGAATTGAACGAAAATAAGATGTTGATAGCAACAAATAAACATGGATTATGTGTGGCTGACTATGAAAAACAAAATAAACAATGGAAGTTTAAGCAGTTAGCAGGCGAAATTAATAAAGGAGAAAGTCGTGTTGATGATATTTTACGAGATAATGACAGCGTTTTATGGGTAGCTTCTTCTAAAGGTTTATATTATTCTAACGATAGTAAGACATTTATTCATTATCCTTTATTTTCGGATGATTCCAATCAGGTCTTTATTCAAAAACTTTTATTTTCTTCAAAACATGAATTGTGGGTTACAACAAGGAAATATGGAGTTTTTGTTAAGCGGAACAGAAAATTTTATTCCATCCACAATGAAATATTTAAAGACATGACCATTTCTTCTATTTGCGAAGATTGTTCACATCGTATTTGGGTTGCATCACAAACAAAGGGAATTATGGATATTTCAGGGGACAGAGTTCATTGGATTAACGAACAAAACGGTTTGTCTTCTAATCTTGTTTATATTATGCAAGCCGACAATCATTGTAATTTATGGGTGGGAACAAATCTGGGATTAGATAAAATCGTTCTGTATCCTTATTTTAAACGTAGTACTCTCGATATTCGCCATTATGATACAAACGATGGTTTGCAATCGCTCGAAATGAATCTGAACGGTTCTATTATGGATTGTCATGATAATTTATGGTTTGCTTCTAATAATGGTCTTTTAAAATATAATTACAGCGAAGATATTATTAACAGCATTCCACCTATTATTCATATTACCGATATTAAACTTCACTCTAAAAATGTAAACTGGCTGAATTATGCAGATTCGGTAACCCCATGGTACCATCTTCCTGTAAAATTGGTTTTATCTCATACTCAAAACCATTTGACTTTTCAATTTGTTGGAATAAGTTTTAAAAATCCTAACAAAATTCAATTCACTTGGAAATTAGATGGTTTCGATACCAAATGGACGCCGCCAACCATCAGCAGGCAAGCCATTTATTCTAATTTGCCACCGGGCAACTATGTGTTTATGCTTAAAGCATCTAACAACGAAGGGCTTTGGACACCTTATGAAATCAAATTTCCTTTTAAAATTATTCCTCCTTTCTGGGCTACATGGTGGTTTAGAATATTAGAAGTTATTTTATTTATATTAGTGCTTTATTATTCATACCGTTGGAGAACCTTTTCGCTACGGAATAAACATGTTGAACTGGAAAAGCAAGTAAAAGAACGAACCGCAGAAATTCTGAAACAAAAAGAAAAAATCGAAGAAATTCATCACGTTGTAAATCAAAGTATTGATTATGCCACACACATTCAAAATTCCATTTTGCCATCGGCTGATGTGTTAAAGAAAAATTTTCAGGACTTTTTTGTCTTATTTAAGCCGAGAGATAAAGTTAGCGGCGATTTTTACTGGTGGACAAAAATGAAATATGATAATATTTTTGTGTTGGCTGTTGCCGATTGTACCGGACATGGGGTACCCGGAGCTTTTATGAGCATGCTTGGAATTTCGATGTTGAATGAAATTGTGAATAAGGAATATATTTCGCATCCTGCCGTAGTGTTAAGAAAATTACGAAAAGACATTGTGAAATCATTAAAGCAAACTACCAAAGTTGGCGAATTGAAAGACGGTATGGACATGTCTATTGTCAGCATCAATTTTGATACGCTTCAACTTCAGTATGCTGGTGCAAATAACCCGGTTTATATTGTTAGAAAATTAAAAGCATGCCCCGAGCAAAGCCAAAGGGTCGAAAGTGAAAAGCTAAAAACAGAAATCGAAGGTAAAAAGAATGTTACAACTTCCGAACTTTATGAACTTATTGAACTCAAACCCGACAAGATGCCCATAGGCATACACGACCGTATGGCTGACTTTACGCTACACACATATCAGCTTACAAAAGGCAATTGCTTATATTTATTCAGCGACGGCTATGTTGACCAGTTTGGTGGCTCAAAAGCCAAAAAATTTATGAAGAAGTCTTTTAAAAAGCTTTTGCTTGATATTTCCGAAAAAAACATGGAAAAACAAGGCAATATGCTTGAGCAATCATTTGTTTCGTGGAAAGGAAAACTTGACCAGGTTGATGACGTTACCATTGTAGGAATTAAGGTTTAATATCTGATGTTACGCAAAATAATTAGCAACGCCATTTATGGCGTTGAAAAATAAA
>JAVHRE010000201.1:0-3674 GCA_036171495.1 Bacteroidales bacterium | reverse complement strand
GCGAAGCCTTAGCGTTATCAATCCCTGCAAAAATGGGGCTTACACGATGTTAGCATTTCGTACGACTTATCATCAATCCTTTTGTTTATTTCAATATAATCACATTTTTATCAACAGTAATTTGTCAGTCGCAAGTGTGTTTGGGTTTTATTTTTTTAATTCACTCCAATCAATATAAATGGTGCCCAGTTCAGAGGAGCCTGAAATTTTTTATTATTGATAAGTTTTAATCTTGCTTTTTGAAAATATTTATAAATATCTTTTTGTTTCTTTTTTCCATATTTCTTATAAAATTCGATCATCATTATCGAAGTGGCTAAATCTGGAACATTCCAAAGAGATACGACTAGATATTTTGTGCCAGAATAAAAAAATCCACGGGAAAAACTTATCAACCCTTCACCAGCTATCATTTTCCCAAGGCCAGTTTTACAAGCGCTTAAAACAACTAGCTCGCTGTTAATTTTTATCCCATAAATTTCGCCTACTGTTAAAAGGGTTGTATTGCCTGAGTCTGCCATTACAATCCCAGAAAGGGCAGGATTTTCATCTAATATCCCATGTGTGGCAAAATGGAGAAACCGGCTGTTTAGAGTTGCAGGCATTATTAATGTAGTTTTTGATGATGCAGAATAAAAATAGGCTTTTGAAGCGAACCCTCGCTGATTCATTTTTTTGAAAATTGTTTCAAGTTCAGTCTTTGATGCAGTAATAGGTGCATAGCCGTAATTTGATTTTACTTCATTACTTACCAGTGTAGATGATTGTTCAGTTTTATTACTCGATAATATTTCCGACCGGTTCATCTTTTCAAATACAGGTGCAAATCCTGTGAATCCTTGTAATTTATTTGCATAATTAAATGGAATATTTTTCATTTCAGCCATCAATGTTGCCGAATAATTATATGATAATGTGGCTTTCCTGATTATGTATTTAAGTTTTCTGTAATCATAACTTGTATCACTTTTTTCAGTAAGCAAAACTTCAAACGGAATATAACACAAAGGACCATCTGGGATAATAAAAAAATGACTTTTCTTTTCTATTTTAAATGGAAATAAAGATTGATACAATGATAGCGAATATTGCATAAAATTATTTTTTTCATTTGACAAAATACTCTGTCGTAACTTATATATATTATCAACAAAAGATTTGGATTTTTCTCTTACATAAAGATAAAATGATTCCCTATTTATATGAAAAATATAAACAGAATCTTTGCCTACAAAATATTCCAACAGGTTATATTTTTTTTTGTCTTTTTTTAATGAGGATGTAAGAATTTTTTGTTGTACATCTTCAACGGATGCTTTGTAAGTATTATATTTCAGGCGATAGTACTGCGGATACTTTTTCTCCATAGAAGTAATAAGGTCGGTGTATTGTTTCTTTAAATTGAATAACACCTGCTGAAGATTTGCAACTATTTTAGGTCTTGCTTTTGTTCCTTTGTTAAGTTCTTTCGAAAGTTCATTATCACTTTTTGCAATATCTGAAATTATCATTTTTTCAGAAATTAAAAGAGAATCTGGAATACCAGCAATTTTAACTGCTTTTGCTGCATTAATACTTGAAAGTAAAATCCCCGCTTTACTTTTTTCAGAGAAGAAAAATGCATTTTTTTTATATGATTCATCTTTGGTAATACCATATAATTTTAAACAAAGCAAAATCGCCTTTTCATAAAGATACGAAGTCTTTTCTGCAAGAAAAATTTTTGATTCTTCCGAGGCATACCCTATGCGCAATTTTTCTATTAAATCTGACAACAAAATATAAGTGCGATAGGCAGTTTTCAGTAGTTCTATATTGTTATTTTCTTTATATAATAATTCCAATACATCAACCTTACAGCTGAGCGTTTTCAATAAAATATATTCTGACATCACATTTTCAAGTTTTGGATTTGAATAAATCGAAGAATCCTGAAAATCGTTTACATTGGATATGATTGAAACCTGTAGATTTTTTAATGCTTCTTCATATTTATAATTTTGTTGGTACAATGTGCCTACATTATAATACCCTGTACCTAAAATTGGATGAATTTTACCAAGAAGAATACGATATATTTTAAGTGAATTAATATAATTTGTAATTGCCGTGTCACTAACTTGTTTAGACTGATACACCTCTCCAGTATAATTATATGTTTCTGCAAAATAAACGTGCTGTTTATTGCTTATCAGTTTATTTAAAATAGTTTTTGCTTTTACCAGATAAACACTTGCTGAATCAGGATTACTCTGCTGTTTGAAAATCAGTCCTTTCTGACTGTAGCATTTCGATAACAACAGTGTTTCAAAATCAAAATTCTCTTTTAAAACTTTTATTGCTGAATCTGCATGAATAGCTGATTGTTTAAAATTATCTATTG
This sequence comes from Bacteroidales bacterium, assembly GCA_036171495.1. Classification (GTDB taxonomy): domain Bacteria; phylum Bacteroidota; class Bacteroidia; order Bacteroidales; family GWA2-32-17; genus GWA2-32-17. The sequence goes on along the minus strand of JAVHRE010000201.1, from coordinate 1,291 downwards.
CCATCTGAACACGTGAACTTTCATAATACGCCCCCGCCAATAATGGGTGCGCATAATTAAACCCATTTAATTTAATATTTAAAAGATTGTTTACATAATTTTGAGATTCACCAAAATCACTTTTCTGATAATAAACCCTGACAAATTGTTCAAGCAAAAACATTTGTGACGGATGACCTTTTGGATATGTTGTTTTGAATATCCTAAAAGCAATATTAATAGCATCAAGCGCATCCTCAAACTCACCATTCTCCGTAAACAAAAGACTTTTCAGATAATAATATTTTATTTTCGTAATGTCCGAAAATTTCGAAGTATCAGTTTTTGAAATTTCAGAAAATAACTCAGAGGCTGGTTTTAAATTTCCTTTTTCCTGTTCAAACAAGCATTTGTAAATATTTTGAATTGCAGCATAATCGGCTACATATTTATTCATTATCACAATATCGGACATTGCAGATTCACTTTTACTTAAAAAGACATTATCACAATAATCCATATAAAGTTGCGGAATCAGTTTTTTGTCTCTTGATATTTTCATTGCCCGTAACAACCATTTATTAGACTCTTTAAGGTTTCCCTTATAATGATATATCTGTGCCGTAACATAATAAAAATCAAAATTCAAAGATGTGTCTTTTTTGTATTTCTCTGCAACAATTTTAAGTGTGGGATAAAGAACCGCAAATGCGCTGTCAATCATTTTTTTTGAATAATAATACCTAATCAGATTTTTCTTTGCATCAAGAATATTATCGTTGAGACGAAAGCGTTTTACGGTTTTTGTTGAATCGTAAACCAACCGCAAATAATGTAATGATGTATCAGTAAGGTTCCTTTTTTCAAAATACTTCGACATGGTTAAATATGTGGCATAAGCAGAAGGATATTGCATTGTATTCATATAAGCCACAAACGTTGAATCGTAATAAATAAGAGCAGTATCAATATTTTTCTTAGTCTCAAAAGTAAATGCTTTATTCTTGTAAAAAGCAGGTTGTTTATTTTGTGCAAATAATGCGACAAAACAAAGAAGCAAGATGCCTGTTAAAATATTTTTTCTCATTTCGCCAAATATTTTATTAATTACTATTCTAAAAATGAAATTTCAATTTAATTTAAAATTTTAAAATTATTTTAATAATTCGACATATTAAAATAATTATCAAATTAAATCAATTCTATATTTACTTGTGGTGGTTATGTTTGCAATATATTTGAATCAAATAATCTTGTTATTTATCTACCACGATTTTTTTTGTTGGTTTTTTTGGAGTATGAATGCTAACGG
>JAVHRE010000200.1:0-17406 GCA_036171495.1 Bacteroidales bacterium | reverse complement strand
TGCGCATTGGCGTCAAGCTAAGAAAACAATATCTTGCTCGAAACGCTTGATAGTCAAAAGAATGAGTTGGACTAAAGTCCTTTAATATCACGGGTTACTGTTCCACGACCTAAAGGTCGTGGCTATTGAACAAATACTGGTTCTAAATTAATTGCCACGACCTTCAGGTCGTGGGTATTAAACACAATACCGATAGGGCTTTAGCCCAAATATTTAAATCCTTAGCTTGACGCGTATGCGCTTTAGGCGGGATTAGAACCCCTCTTAATATAATATGTTGTTTAACAATCCCACTTTATCAATCCTAATTCCTTTTTCTGTTTTTTTTACTGTACAACATTCGTTATAAACATCATGTTCAAAAAACAAAATGTAATTATTATCTACGGCTTCATTTAAAAATATTTCTTTTTCGGAAAGAGAAATCAGAGGGCTTGTGTCATAGCTTAAAATCCATGCTAATGGGATATGAACAGACGAAGGAATTAAATCTGCCATATAAACTAAAGTTTTACCATCGAAATTAATAAATGGAATTACTTGTCCTAAAGTGTGTCCATTAAATATTTTTACCGAAACATTTTCAAATAATTCCGAATCTTTTTCAATAAATTTAACCTTACCTGCATCAAATAACGGAGTAAAGTTTTCTTTTAAAAATGAGGTTTTTTCTCGCGAGTTAGGATTATTCGCTAACTCCCAATGTTGTTTGCCGAGCCAATAAGTTGCATTTTTAAACGTAGGAATAAAACCTGTTTTTTCTTCGTTATATTTCACAGCACCTCCGCAATGGTCAAAGTGCAAATGAGTTAAAATAACATCTGTAATATCATCTGGCGAATAACCTGTATGTGTAAGCGATTTTTCAAAACCTTCGTTTCCTACAATATTGTAATGACTTAAAAATTTTTCACTTTGTTTATTGCCAATGCCACAATCAATTAAAACACGACGATTTTCTGTTTCTACAAGTAAACAACGCAATGCCCAAGTGCATAAATTATTTTCATCGGCTGGATATGTTTTTTGCCACATTGTTTTTGGTACCACACCAAACATCGCTCCACCATCGAGCTTAAAAGTGCCAGTATTTATCGAATATATTTTCATTGTGCACATTGTTTATTTAATTTATTTTGTTTCTTCAGGACTTAAAATCTATGTTACTATTAAGTAGCAAAAGTAAACATAAATTGTTTTATTGCTAAGTTGTTATAAAACGAGCATTAATGATATAGCTCATAATTAGAATAACCATTTAAAGTATGGTTATAGTTTTTAACTGTATTACTTTAGTGCACTTCAAATTATAGACATTTTTCGTACAAAGAATTTCTTTCAACCGGAATAAATCCTTCTTGAGTAATAATTTCTGTGATTTCAGTTGGACTCATAACAGGAGCTTGCTCTTCGGAACCGGCAAGAGAATATATTTTTGTGGTTTCGTAAATGGTACCATCAATATCATCGGCACCAAAATGTAAAGCCAAACGTGCATTTTCTTTGCCAAACATGGGCCAATATGCTTTTATATGCTTTATGTTATCTAAAAATATTCGTGAAACTGCATAATTTTTTAAATCTTCAACAACAGAAATCTCCGGTAAATACGATAAGAAATTGTTTTGTTTTCTGAATTTTAAAGGAATAAAAGCATTAAACCCTTTTGTTCTGTCTTGAAGTTCGCGTAGCTCATTCATGTGCATTACACGATGTTCGTATTTTTCTACATGCCCGTACAGCATTGTTGCATTTGATGATAACCCGAGTTTGTGTGCATTTTCGTGTATGTTTAACCAAATTTCAGATGGTCCTTTTTCGGGACATAGTTTCATTCTTATTTCGTCATCAAAAATTTCGGCACCACCGCCGGCAAGCGAACCAAGTCCGGCATCTTTAAGTTTATTCAAACCTTCAACAAGTGAAACTTTACTTATGCGAAATAAATATTTGAGTTCAATAGCTGTAAATGCTTTGATATGAACATTTGGTAAAATATATTTAATTTTTAAAAATAAATCTGTAAACCAATTTATTTCACGTTTTGGAAAAACTCCACCGGTTATATGAATTTCAGTAATTTTGTCTTTTATGTGCGAACTAACAATTGCAAGTATTTCATCTTGCGAATAATTCCAGCTTAAACTATCGCTTTCATCTTTGGAAAAAGAGCAAAACTTGCATCTGTATAAACAAATATTTGTTGGCTCAATATGAATGTTACGATTAAAATAAACTTCATTTCCGGTTAATTTGTTTTTAATAAAATTAGCCATCGAACCAAGTTTACCAAGCGGTGCGTTTTCGTATAAAAATAAAGCATCATCGGTTGTAATACGAATGTTATTTTTAACTTTATTTTCTATTATGTCTATATTATTCAGCAATTTATTGGATTGTTGTTTTTAGTGCAACTTTCAGAAAGTTTGCTGGGCTTTGGGGCTTGGTTAACTTTCAGAAAGTTTCTATATAAAATAAAAAAAGTAAAGATTGCTCTTTACTTTTTTTTATAATGGTTTAGTTAAAAAGCTTACTTGCCTTTACGTTCGTCGGATACGGTTAATTTTTTACGTCCTTTTGCTCTACGCGTTGCAAGAACACGGCGCCCATTAGCAGTTGACATTCTTTCGCGAAAACCATGTTTGTTTTTTCTGCGACGATTTGATGGTTGAAAAGTCCTTTTCATGATATTTTTATATTATAACGTTTAAATTTGGATTGCAAAAATAATATTTTTTTCATTAATTGCAAAAATCTTTTAAAAATATTTATTTTTTTGTTTTTAACTTTGCCAAAATTTTAATTTGCAAATGTTTATTTTAAAATTTATATTTTTTGCTTTCTTATTCATTTTCATACTCGGAATTGTTGCTGTTTTATTTTTAAAATTAGCAGTCCGTAAACTAATGAGTAATTTCAACAAACAATCTAAGCAAAAAACAAATGACACAACAAATAATAAAACTGATGAAATCAAAAAAGAATCAACATATAATAACAAGGGCGAATATGTTGATTTTGAAGAAATAAAATGATGAAAATAATAAGAAATTTTTTATTTAAACTATTCGGATTTAAAGGTTATTTGCGGTTTATTAGTTTTATATACTTACGAATGGTAAACTTCGGCTTTTTAAAAAATAAATACCCTGAACTTTTTTTTCTTAAAAAAATAATAAAGCACGGTTTTGTTTGTATTGATATTGGTGCAAATGTTGGTTATTACAGTTATTTTTTGTCGAAACTTGCAGGAAAAAACGGTGAACTATATGCAGTTGAGCCTATTCCAACTTTTGGCGAAATCTGGAAAAAAAACGTGCCTCAGAATAATTGTAAAAAAACAAAACTTCTTCCTTATGCTCTTGGTTCTGAAAATTCAACAGTGAAAATGGGAACTCCTATTGTCCGTGGCGTTGTTCATCATGGTATGACGCACATTGTTAGTAACAACGAGAATAATATTGCTCAAACTTTTGAAGTGCCGATGCGAATACCCGATGAGCTATTTTCCGAGCTCACCAAAGTTGATTTTATTAAATGCGATGTTGAAGGATATGAGCAATTTGTTTTTGCAAATTCAAAAAACACCCTAACAAAGCACAAACCATTAGTGCAAAGTGAACTGAGCGGAACAGAAAACAGAAAATTCGTTATTTCATTATTCGAAGAATTAGGCTACAAAACTTGTTTGTTAAAAAACTCCTGCAAATTAATTGAAGCCACCAACGAAGAAAAAATAAATAATCCGAATGATTTTTATTTTGTGGTTAAGTAAAAAAAGTTTAGTCACTCTGATGCTCTCGAAGAGTGACAAGGAATAAAGTCATGTTTCGAGTGCCTCAATAAATTTTCTGTTTCTAAAACTTTCGAATAATCTTCTTCCTTTTATTATTCTTTTTCTTCTTGTTATCGAAACGTGTTAAGCTTTCTTGTCCTACCACATTTGTAAAATCAAGGTTATCGGTTGGTTCCTTTTCATTACTGCTATAAACTTCGGATTTCTCGCCGTTTTTATTTTTAATAAGAATATCTTTTAATTGTTCAACCGAAATTGCAATAACATCTGTCTGATTATTTATTTCTTTAGAATACCATAATAAACGACGGAAAATATCAGTTTTTTGTAAAAACAATGTACCATCGGTTGATTCTATTTTATTGTAATTTTCGGGAAAACCTTTAAGTGCATCAACATAAACGTCTAATTCATAATTTAAACAACATTTTAATTTACTACACTGACCAGCAAGTTTTTGTGGGTTAAGTGAAACATCTTGGATACGAGCCGAATTTGTAGATACCGAATTAAAATTAGATATCCATGTTGCACAGCATAGTTCTCTGCCACAAGCACCTATACCGCCAATTCGTGCAGCTTCCTGACGTGCACCAATCTGCTTCATTTCAATTCTTACCTTAAACTCATAACTCAACACTTTAATAAGCTCTCTAAAGTCAACTCTTTCGTCCGCAATATAATAAAAAATAGCTTTAGTTTTATCACCTTGATATTCAACATCACCAATTTTCATGTTAAGATTTAAGTTAAGTGCCATTTTTCGTGCAGCAATCATTGTCTTTTCTTCGAGCGAAATAGCTTCTGCCCATTTTTCAATATCGGTTGATTTTGCTTTTCGGTATATTTTTTTTATATCCTCGCTTTGTGGGTCAATGTTATACCTTTTCATTTGTTCGTAAATCAAATCGCCAATTAACGAAACAATACCAATATCATGACCAGGTGTACATTCAACTGCAACAATATCGCCCTTTCGCAATTCCAAATCATTAACATTTCTAAAAAAATGTTTGCGGCTATTTTTAAATCTAACTTCAACAACATCGGGCACAATTGCAGATAATGGAACATCTTCGAGCCAGTTGGTTACATCAAGTTTATTGCACGAATTTGATACTTCGCATTTACAAACATTAGTTTTATCAACTGTTAAATGACATCCCCTCGAAATACTAAATATATTATTCATTTTTTTTCTGTTTATTTTAACTTCTAACTTTGTTAAGTTGTTTGTTATTAAGCTATTAAGTTATTTGTTATTAAGTTATTTGTTCAATCTATTTCAACTTCAAACTTCAAACTTGTTTTTTAGATTACAAAAGTAGTTAGAAATTTAAGATTTTATTATACGAGCTATTGAAAGCATAATATCTAAGAAAATAATTTTAGGATTTCCGTTTCTTTCTATGTGATTATAAGCATTTTCTATTTCGTTAACAATTTTAAAAACATTTCGTTCATTAATAAACGGATGAAATTTATTGCTAAACTCAGCTTCTTCGGGACGATGTACAACTTTATTTCCAGCACCTTCTGTAATCAAGAAATTATCTCTTATAACTTTAAGCATAAACATTAAATAATCTTTCTGTTTTTCTTTAGATAATCCTGATGTTTCTACCGACCATTTAATAATTTCTACTACATTAAATGTAAAAGCTAATCGCATAGCATTTTTAAAACTTTCGAGAAACTGTTGATTATCAACATTATTTTCGAGCAATGTATATGCTTTTATAATGTTTCCTTCCGATAACAACACGGCGTTATTAATGTCGTGTTCGGGTATTTCGAATTGGCTGCGAAGTGCTTCGTACAAATCGCTATCTTTAATTGGAGGTATTCTAACTAACTGACACCTTGATAAAAGCGTAGTCAACATTTGTTCCGTATCTTCGGCTACTAATATAAAAACAGTTTGAGCGGGTGGTTCTTCAAGAATTTTAAGTAATTTGTTAGCAGCAGTAATATTCATTTTTTCGGGAAGCCAGATGAGCATACATTTATATTCGGCTTCGAAAGTTTTTAAATTCAGTTTTTTTATAATTTCGATAGCTTCTTCGGCATAAATTGTTCCTTGTTTGTTTTCACGTCCAATATGCGAATACCATTGTATTGGGGTAAAATAAATGTTTGAAAGCAACATTTCGCGCCATTCTTTCATAAACTCATTACAAACTAATTTGTCTTCTTTTACTTTCATTAATGGAAAAACAAAGTGCAAATCGGGGTGAATTAATTTCTGATATTTTAAACACGATGGACATTTACCGCAACTATCGTTATCTTGCGGAGATTCGCAATTTATATATTGAGCAAATGCAACAGCCAAACCTAATTTACCACAACCTTCGGGTCCAACAAAGAGCAAAGCATGAGGAATGCGGTTCTCTTTTTTTGAAAAAATTAAAGATCTTTTTACATTTTTTTGACCAACTATTTCAGAAAACTTCATCTTTTAATTTAAGTAAAAATTATTTTTTTTTATAATTTTCAAAAGTAATTAAAAAAAAATTCATATTTTAGATGCCTACAAATTACTAAATTTTTAACTCAATGATTTCAATAAATGATGTAAATTTTAAAGGAAAGAAAATCCTTATCAGGGTTGATTTTAACGTGCCATTAAACCATAACCGACAGGTAATGGACGACACGCGTATTCGCGAATCAATTCCTACAATAAACAAAGTTTTAAACGATGGCGGAACCGTAATTTTGATGTCGCATCTTGGTCGTCCTAATGGTTATGAACCCGATTACTCGCTTACACCAATTGTTCCTGTATTATCAAAATTACTTGGGCGAAATGTTATTTTTACCCGAGATTTGTTTGGTCCTAAGACATTTGAGGTATGTGGAAAAATGAAAACCGGTGAAATTGCGATGTTAGAAAATCTTCGTTTTTATAAAGAAGAAGAAGCCGGCGACGATAAATTTGCAAAAGAATTAGCTTCGCTTGCCGACGCATATATTAATGATGCTTTTGCTACTTCGCATCGTAACCACACTTCGGTAAGTACAATTGCAAAATATTTTAAAGGTAAAAGCTATTTTGGACTTTTGTTAGAAGATGAGATTAAAAATCTGGATAAAGTTTTGTTCGATGCCGAACCTTCGTTTACAGCAATTATTGGAGGAGCAAAAGTTTCAACTAAAATCGGAATCATTAAAAATATAATAAGTAAAGTTGATAATTTAATAGTTGGGGGAGGAATGTCATTTACTTTTATGGAAGCACTTGGCGGTAAAATTGGCGATTCAATTGTAGAACGTGACAAAATTGATTTAGCAAAAAGTATTGTGCAAGAAGTTATGCTTAAAGGTGTTAATTTGTACTTGCCTACCGATGCTGTTATTGCAGACGGATTTTCAAATGAATCGCAAACAAAAGTTGTATCGTCTGATAATATTCCAAACGGATGGATGGGACTTGATATTGGTCCAAAATCGTGTCGCAGGTTTGCCGAAATAATTAATCACTCGCAAACAATTTTATGGAATGGACCATTAGGCGTTTTTGAAATGCAAAACTTCCGTCAGGGAACAAAATCAATTGCAATTGCTGTAGCCAGTGCAACAATCAGCGGTTCGTTTTCGCTAATTGGCGGTGGCGATACTGTTGCTGCACTTAACCAATTTAACTTAACCGACCAGATGAGCTACGTTTCAACCGGTGGCGGAGCAATGTTAGAGTATCTTGAAGGAAAAGATTTACCTGGCATTATGGCAATTCGTGGTCCACACAAAACTGAACATTCTGCAAAAGAAAAACGCTCTGCAACAAAAGCTCCGAAGAAAAAATAAAAATTAATGAAAAATTGTTGCTATTCAGCCCCTGTTCTTTTTAGCGGATTAAATTTTAATTGCCACGACCTGTCATTTTGAGCGGTAAGACCTCGTTGGAATAAGCTCCACAAAAGGAAATGACAACAAAAAGAAGCGATTGGCTTTTTAGTTTAATATCTCTATTTTATAATTTGCTTAACTTTGTCAAGTTTTACACAGTTTGACCGTTGCTTTATTAGTGTTTTCATACCTGTTCCTGAGTATGGTTCCAAAAATTAGAGTCACTAAGCATGGTGCTTTCCTTATAAGGAAATGCCCGATTAAGTATTTCATAGTTATACAGCATCGGTATTAGATGCTTCCTACGTCAGCATGACAAAGTGTTTTTACGATCAATAGTGAATGTTTATAATTTATAAAACTTAATCAACTTCATTATTGGTTTTGCTACAATTAACTGAATTTTAATACTGTGAAATTTGCATCTTTCTATTAATATTTCACTAAAAACATTTGCAATAGAACCTACAAAACCAACATTTGTGTTTTTAATTTCAGGATATTTTAATAGGTGATTTGTTATAAATTCGTCAAAAGCATTTTCAACAACTTTTCTTACTTCTTTATTATTAATATGCTTGTGTACAAAATGAGTAAACGAAGCCATGTACCTGTTTGCATTAGGCTTTCGATAAACATTCTCAAGAATTTCGGTTTTGCCAATTCTAAACTTTGTTTTAAAATCACTTTCAATTTCTTTAGAAAAATTACCATACAATAAATTAGTAATAAACTGTTTCCCAATATATGCTCCGCTTCCCTCATCTCCTAATATATAACCCAGCGATTCAGTTTTAAATGTTATTTCTTTACCGTCATAATAACCGGAGTTTGCACCGGTTCCAAGAATAACAGCTATACCTTTATTATTACCAAATAATGCTTTTGCTGCGCCTAACAAATCCGATTCAATTTCAATTTTTGAATATGGAAATATTTTTTTAAAAAATTCTTCAATAACATTTTTTTTTTCTGAAGAGCTACACCCAGCACCAAAAAAGAAAACTTTAGTTACACTTTTACCATTTGTTTTTGCTAAAATAATTTCTTTGATTTTTAAAAGTTCATTTTGTGAAACAAAGTATGGATTCATGCCAGATGTCTCAAACATTTCAGTTCCATTTTCTAAAACTAAAGCCCATTCTGTTTTTGTTGAACCCGAGTCGGCAATTAACATCATATTATTTTTTTAAAATTTTATAGACCTAACAGGTTTTAAAAACCTGTTAGGTCTTGGAGCTATTTATTTTTTAATATTTTCTTTTGTAACATTTCAAATTCATTCTCAAAGTTAGGTGTAAAAATTCCTTTTCCAATATTTTTTTTAATTTCGTTAACAGTCCAGAATTTTCCTTCGTCAACTTCTTTTTTATCTGGAAAAAGTGGTCCGTCGTTAATCGTAATAAACGAAAAAACAAGCTCCGACTCAATATCCGATTTCCAAACATATTGAGCAAAAGGGTTTGCATTTGTTAAATCGAGCCCAATTTCTTCTTTTACTTCTCTTGTTAGTGCCTGCTCAATTGTTTCGTTTACCGAAACATGTCCACCAACGGCTGTATCCCATTTCCCAGGTTGAGTATCTTTAAACATTGGTCGCTTTTGAAGATAAACCTCGCCTTTTTTATTAATAACGTGCAAATGTACAACCGGATGCAATAAATCTTTGTTTTTATGAACTTTGGAACGCGGTGCCTGACCAATAATTTTGCCTTTTTCGTCAACCAAAGGAACCCATTCTTCGGAAAGTAATTTTTTCTTTTTAATTTTTGCTCTTCCAAATTCAATTAAAGCATAAACACCAAACAGTATGTAAAACAATCCGCCGCTTATAAATGCCCATGCTTCTTTACTCATGTAAAAAGCAGAATATACAACTAAAGCAGTATGAGCCGAAAAGATAATGAACATAATAAGCAAACTTTGTTTCATTAATTTTTCCTGTGCTTTGTTAAACTGCATTTCGCCCATGTATCTTTTCGACATTGCAAACATTATATTGGCGGGTGTAAACACAGAAATTGCAAGAATTAAACAAAGAATAACTTCAATTAATGCAGGTTTAAGTTTAAAAAATATATCGTTATTAAAAGTTAGTGAAATACCTCCCATTACTACAATTAAAGCGGTATCGAGAAGTGTAAAACGGTCAAGACGCTTTTCTTTGAAAAATGTTACAACTAATTGTCCGATTCCAAAAATAATAGCAACAATAAGCCCGATTTCGGTTCCCCAAATTTCGTCGGCAGCAATAAATATAAAAAGCGGTAAAAAACCGGGCAACAACTTTTTTAACAAATCTTTACGGTTCACTATAATTATGGTTTATAGTTAAAATTTTTGATTCTAACAATTTCATTTACAATCTCTTTATTTTGCTTTTCAATAGCTTTATTAATCATTTTTAAATTTTTAATTGTATTTTGCAATTGTTTAATAGCTTCTATATTATGTGCTTCTATTTTTTCTTCTTTAGTAAGTTTTTTTAATTTCATAATCTGGAGCATTAATTCTTCTTCTTCTTTAAGAAAAAATTCTTGTTTGTTTTTTAAAGTATTATTTAGCATGAAAATTTCCTGTTCGGCTTTATTCAATATTTTTTTTAATTCTTCAATATATTTTAAAGCGAAAAGCAACTTTTCAAAATCAGTAAAGTTGTGTCTGACAAATATTTTATCAGGAAAAAGGTCTTCCATTTTTTACTTTATTATTTTATCTAAAACAGCTCTTCCTGCCTCTTTGTAAATCATAATATTCATCATTTTAAGTTTTACAAAATCTTCGCGAAAAAAGCGGTATCCTTTGCAATTTCCATCATAAGCTCCTCCATTACTGTCTTTTACAAGAAACCAATCCTCGCCATTATCTTGATAATAACCAACAAAATGAATACAATGGTCATCGGTAGTAGAACCGTTTTTTAATCTTAACTGGCGGGCATTATCATCAATTTCCGAATAAGGAATGTCAAAAGATGGAATAATTGCAACTTGTGTTTGATTATCGTAACCGGGCTCCGAAATATCTCCACAAACACAAACGGTATAATCATTTTGTAACGACGATTTTATAATTTTCATAAAATCATCTATTGGGATATTGTAATAATTGCTGCAATGCCACCAATTATCAGCTTCAACCAATTCGTGTTTTTCATAAAATTTTTCTTCGTTGGTTGACATAAAGTTAAAGTAATCAATCATTTTCAACTTTAAATTATTTGAAAGAAAAGTTTGAGGCGTATACTCTACATTATTATATATGAATTTATTTGGTGGTGAACCTATTTCTGCATCAAGAATAGTTTTAATTTCTTTAACCACATAATCTTCGTCCCAATTATTTGTTGTTTTTATTTTGTTTAGAAATTCTGTCATATCTGCTACCATTTTTCTATGACTATTAAATTTTCTGATTTTAGGTTTTCCCTCATATATAGAATAAGGTACTATTCCATATTTTTCCCAAATTCTTGGAATAGCAGCAGCTTCGGAACCTTCGGAAAAAGAAGTATTGCCTCGTGTACTAACAAAATCTTTTGCACGTTCAATATATTCCCAATAAACAGTAAACATTTCCGATAATTTTACTTCAACATTGGAAATCCGTTTAGCTTCGCTTTCCATAAAAGATGTAGCAGAATAGCACCAACATGTACCGGAATTTCCCTGACATACAGGCGGTTGATGCCATATTTCTTTATAAAGTTTTTTATCGTTTGGAAAATTTTGTCCGCTGAAATCAACTTTAAAGAATAATTTATCATTCTTAACATCAATTGAATCATCATTATTTTGAGCATCTTTTAGAATTTCATTTTCGTAAAATCCGGGGACATCATTTTCAAATGAAGCTTTCTCTTTTTGCAGTACTTGTGTATAAGCATAAGAATAAAAGCATATTAAAACAAATAATAAAATGTGCTTCATATTAAGATTTTTTTCAAAGGTAAAAAATAAAATTACTATTAAACTCTTTATGATAGGACATCTCTAATAACCAATCTTGAAATTTAAAAATCGCTGATTCATTAATTTTTGTTAATCCTTAAATGAAATTTAATAATTTTACGTATTAATTGATGATGAAAATTTTTAATAAAAAGTCATTAGGTTTATAAAAGATTATTTATTGTTAACATGAAAAGAGAAGCTTCGGTTAATTCATTATCGTCTCACTTTAAAGAACGTGTAAACCCGTTTTTGCGCGAAAACAAGAAGATTATTGTCCAATTTATTTTCACTCTTTTCTTTATTGCTATTGGAATTTGGTTTATTAAGCATGAACGTGCCGAGTTGGGAGAAGTAAAAAATGTTCTTGTTAATGCAAGGTGGCAATGGGTATTGGCAGGAATTGGCTTAACTGCAATTTATATTTTACTTCAGGGACAAATGTATGTTTATTCATTTGCATCGGCACAAAATAAAGTTTCTTTACTTGATTCAACTATACTTTTTCTTAAAAGAAATTTTATCAGCATTTTTTTACCGGCAGGAGGAATTTCTTCCCTTGCATTTTTTACAGGTACAATTGAGGGTAAAGGAATTAAAAAAACGCAAATTCATTTTGCCTCTACCATATATGGATTTGTTGGAATACTTTCAGTGGTAATTGTTGCGGTACCTGCATTTATTTATGCGATATTTCAGGGGACAATAGGTTCCGGAGAATGGTACGCCTTAGGTGCTGTATTGCTTTTAATAATTTGTTTGCTCTTTATATATCATTCAATAATGAAAAAAGGAGCTCTTTACACCTTGTTGGTAAAACTCGGACCTGCAACAGAAGTTTTTTTAAATGACTTGCGGAACAGTAATATTGATAAGAAAAAATTCCTTCTCACAATTTTTATTTCTGTAATAATTGAGTTTGCCGGTATAGCACATTTGTATGTAGCAATGCTGGCACTCGGTTTAACTCCTTCATTTTTTGCAGCAGTAATGGGTTACATTGTATCGGTAATTTTTTTAATTATATCGCCATTTTTGCGAGGGCTTGGTGCTATCGAAGTTTCAATGTCCTTTGTTCTTATTGGTTTTGGTTTTGGCAAAGTTGATGCTATTGCCATAACTTTTTTATATCGTTTCTTTGAATTCTGGACGCCTTTGTTTGCCGGTGTTCTTGCTTTCCTTTCAAAAATAAATAAATTACTTATGCGGGTTCTTCCTGCATTATTTCTAATGGGACTGGGAATTTTGAATATTGTTTCAGTTTTAACTCCTTCTGTTTCTGAAAGATTAATCCGTTTAAAAGATTTTTTGCCGGTAGAGATAATTCATGCTTCAAATTATCTTGTTATGGTTACAGGATTATTTTTACTTGTTACTGCTGCTTTTATGCTCAAAGGATTGCGAACCGCATGGTGGTTTGCACTCGTTTTAAGTGTTTTATCATTTATAGGGCATATAACCAAAGCTATAGATTTTGAAGAAGCAAGTATTGCTCTTTTAGTGCTCATTGTTTTATTTGCCACACGCAAAGAATATTATGTAAAATCTAATCCGAAATTTCGAAATGTAGGACTGCAAACCTCATTGTTATTAACTGCAGTAACGCTGGTTTACGGAATTTTAGGTTTTTATTTATTAGACAAAAAACATTTCAATATAGATTTCAACATCTTGCAATCAATACGGTTTACTCTTCAAAATTATTTTTTAATAGGAAGCGATGAGTTAATTCCTGCCGATTTATTTGCAAAGCATTTTATTTCTTCAATTAATATTAGTGGATTCGTTTCAATTGCTTTTTTGATTTATACTTTGGTTCGTTCATATAAACCTTGGCAAAATGTTACAGATGAAGAACTGTCTTTAGCTAAAGACTTACTAAAATCATTTGGAAAATCATCGTTAGATTATTTTAAAACATACAGCGATAAAATAATTTTCTTTTCGGAAAACAAAAAAACATTTATTGCATATCGTGTTTCCGGCTCTTTTGCAGTTGTACTCGAAAACCCAATTACTGAAAATAATAAAGAGTTGAAAAAATGTGTCAGTGAGTTTGATACATATTGTTACGAAAACGGGCTTAAAAGCATTTATTACAGAGTGCCCGAAGAATCCCTTATAGTGTACCACGAACTTCGTAAAAAAGATTTATTTCTCGGGCAGGAAGCAATAGTAAATCTTTCAACTTTTAGCCTGGATGGTGGCAGTAAAAAATCGTTGCGTAATGCAATAAAAAAAGTATCCGATAGTGGCTTTAAAGTTGCTATTAATACTCCACCAGTAAAAGATGGTGTTCTTCAAAAAATAAAATCGGTGAGTGATGAATGGCTGCTTGATACCAATAGAAGTGAAATTATTTTTTCGCAGGGAATGTTTGTTTGGGAAGAATTAAAACAACAAACAATAATAACTGTTGAAAATGCAGAAGAAAAAATTATTGCCTTTCTTAACATTATACCAGATTATGCAAAAAGTGAAGCCACTTATGATTTAATCAGGAAAACAAAAGATGCACCCAACGGCGTAATGGATTTTATTTTAATTGAACTTTTTAACTATTTAAAATCTCAAAACATTAATTATGTAAATCTCGGTTTTGCACCCATGAGCAGGCAAGATGACCCACATACCTTTCCTGAAAAATCAATGAAATTTGCTTACGAAAAAATCAAGTCGTTTTCGCATTATAAAGGATTACGCGAATACAAAGAAAAATTTGAACCCGATTGGTATAATAAATATTTAATTTACCAGCACGATTACGACTTGCTGAATGTGCCAGCTGTTTTAACAAAAGTTATTAAACCTTGATGTAATGAAAAAAATATTGAGCATCTCTAAAAACCATATAAACCGTCATGCTGAATTTATTCGTCATGCTGAACTTGTTTCAGCATCCCGCAATATTGCGGGATGGCAGGTCGAGCCAGCCATGACGAAAGAACAGAATGACGGAACATTTTTTAGAAGTGCCCGATTATTAATCACTATTGGATTTTTGATTTTAGGATTAAAAGTTAATGCAGAAGTTGTTGATTCGATGTTTTATGGTTTATTCGGAAAAGTTTATATTTATCAACCGGCAACCGTTCCCGATGCAGTTGTGCTATTTGTTTCGGGCGATGGAGGATGGATTGATGAAGTGAAAAGTAAAACAAGGCATATTGTTGAACAAGGCGGACTTGTAATAGGAATAGATATTAATTATTATTTGAAAAATCTTAAATCCTCTAAATTAAAATGTTATTATCCTGCGGGTGATTTTGAAGAATTGAGCATGACAATTCAAAAAAAATATAAACTCAAACAATATCTTAAACCAATATTGGTCGGTTATTCATCAGGTGCTACATTAGTTTACGGAGCATTGGCACAAGCTCCTGCCAATACTTTTAAAGGTGTAATATCTCTCGGTTTTTGTCCCGATATCGAAATATATAAACCACTTTGCAGCGGGTCCGGACTTAAAACTCATGCACTAAAAGAAGGAAAATTGTATTACCTTGAGCCAAATACACAACTAACATCTCCATTTATTATACTGCAAGGAATGATTGACCAGGTTTGCAAAAATGCTGATATTAAAAAATATATGGAAAATATGCCAATGGGCGAATTAATATCATTACCGGATGTGGGTCATGGTTTTGCGGTTACTAAAAACTGGTTGCCACAATTTAATTCATCCTATTCTAAAATATTAAAAGAATCGGACTATGCTGAGAAAAAGTCTGCACAAAATAAATTGCTTCAAACACAACAACCTGTTCCTTTAAACAGTAATTTACCTTTAACCCTGATTCCATCACCAATAAAAGAAAATTTACCTGTTGTTTTTTTTATTTCGGGAGATGGCGGTTGGACAAGTTTTGACCAAACAGTATGCGAAAAACTTGCCGAAAAAGGAATGCCGGTTGTCGGGCTTGATGCTCAAAAATATTTCTGGAATGAAAAATTACCAAAAAAAACAGCCGATGAAATTTCAATTGTAATGGAACATTATTTACACCAATTGAATAAAAAGTCATTTGTGCTAATGGGATATTCATTTGGGGCATGTGTAGCTCCGTTTATTGCAAATAACTTTTCCGATTCATTAAAAGAAAATTTAAAAGGAGTTTATTGTTTTTCCCCGGATGAAACAGGTGACTTTGAAATTCATATTTCAGATATGTTATCTTTAGGAACCAATGGTAAGTATGATGTTTTATCTGAGCTTAAAAAAATTAAATTATTAAATCCTGTTTGCATTTTTGGTGACGAAGAAGATGTTGAGGTAAGAAAACACTTTGCGTTAACGGGTACAAAAATTAAATTATTACCAGGTAGTCATCATTATGATAACAATTTTAATGCAGTTGCTGCAATAATACTTAAAGACTTTTTACCGAACAATTAAATAAAAATGAAAGGAATAACAAGGCACATAATTATTTCTGCACTTGCCTGCATTATTGCTTGTATAGGCGAATTTGTTTTTATGTTTGTTTTTGGAGCATTTTATCCCGGGTATAGCCAATTGAAAGATACAATGAGTTCATTGGGGTCGTCTGTTAGCCCTGTATCCAATGAAATTTCTATATGGTGGGTAATTATGGGTGTACTTTTAATATTTTTTGGAATTGGTTTTAAAAAAGCATTTTCAGAAAAGGGAAAGTTTTCAAAAATAGCATCATGGTTAATCATATTTTATGGTTTTGGCGAAGGAATTGGTTCAGGTTTATTTAAAGCAAACCATGTTATTGATGAACTTACAACCACAGCTATTATTCACGATATACTTGGAGGGATTGGCGTTGCCTCTATATTATTACTTCCTTTAATTATGCAAAAAGTTGTTACAAAAAATGAAAAGCCGGTTTTCTATCGGATGTCACTAATTGTTTTTATAATTGGCATTATTACAATATTTCTTTTTTTGTTTAGGTTTTCATCTGATGAAAATAATTTCTTCTCCATTTATAAAGGCTTATGGCAAAGGTTGTTTATGCTGAATACTTATATTTATCTGACAACCATTGCTATCATTATTATTAATAAGCAGAAACAAATTATTCAAAACTCAAAAGAGACTTTAAATTAACAATTTAATTAAAACCACTATGTTCAATAATCCATACTTACATGTTGTTATCAGTTCAGCGGCAGTATATGTTTTTATTACAATTGCCATACGTATTTTCGGTAAAAAAGAACTGGCTCAGTTGTCGGTTCTTGACCTTGTTTTTGTACTCTTAATAAGCAATGCCGTTCAAAATGCAATGGTTGGCTCCGACACATCTCTGCAAGGTGGTTTATTAGCTGCCATTACTCTGTTTTTGCTCAATTTTGTATTCAAATACCTGTTGTTCCGTTCGTGGAAACTTAATCGCTTGTTGCAAGGCGAGCCGGTTATTCTTGTATCGGAAGGAAAGGTAAACGATAAAAATTTGCGCAAAATGCAAATCACTACCGACGAGTTGCTCGAAGCCATTCGTGAACATGGAGTGGAGGGAATACACGAAGTAAATTTGGCAATACTGGAAGTTGATGGAAATATCAGCGTTCTGTCGCATGATTTTAAAAAAAGAAGCGTGAGGAATGTTATAAAGAGAAAAATCATGAAAAAATTAATTGCTGATAAATAGTGTTTGCAAGAAAACTACTTTAAAAATTACACCATTTAGCAAATAGTGGCACAGTTTCAAACCGTGCCACTATTTGCTACCCATTCCCCTTATTTAAAGAGCTTGTCCTGAGCTTAGCTAAGGAGGTAGGGGGATTAGATTATCAACTTAGTGGCTTAACACTTCGACAAACTCAGTG
>JAVHRE010000199.1:0-3710 GCA_036171495.1 Bacteroidales bacterium | reverse complement strand
TTTTGACTATCAAGCGTTTCGAGCAAGATATTGTTTTCTTAGCTTGACGCCAATGAGCTTAGGCGGGACAGGCTATTCTATCATTCAAAATAGCTATTGAACTATTTTGAATTAAGAATTGGTATTAATTGTTCGTAACAATATAATTACCTTTTTTATCAACAGTAATTATTGGGATATTTTTGTTTTTCTCAAAATAATCAAAAACTGGTTTTAAGCTTTGCCAAAAAGAATAATTTTCGGAACTATTACTTTTAAGTTCTTTCATTTTATCATCGCTCAACCTGCAAGGGAAAATATGCACCGGTATATTGTTCTGACCATGAGCTTTTGCTTCAATTGCGAAAATGTAAAGTTCTTTAATTTTTTCGTCAGTAATTGGGATACAGCCAATTGTAACACAATTTCCATGTATAAAAATATCACCTCCGGCATCATAACCCTTTGTTATAATTTTATCGGCATTATTTGGAAAATTTAATCCTAACGATAAATAAAAATTGCTGTACGGATTAAACCTGTTTATCACATAAAAACCTTCGGGAGTTTGCCCGTCACCTTGTCTGTGTTTTGTACCAAGTTTTCCCGAAACTGCACAAATGTTATAATCGGTTATATGAATATAGCTATCACTTTTTTTATCTTTTGCCCAAACCTCAATAACCTTTTCCTGCTTAAAAATTCTGATGTATAGAACTAAATTATTGATTTCAATTTTATTATTTGATAGAAGTTCTTTTACTATTTTTTCTTTTTCTAAATAAGCTGTTTTAACCCTTGAGTTTTTCTTTTGCTCAGCTAAAAAATTTTGGGTTATACCCATATACGAAATCGAAAAAGTAAATAAAATTAGAATAAACCTGAGCATTAAAATATTTTTGTTTTTTCGTTTCCCAAAAACATAATAAAAGCAATTTTTTTAACAGTTTCATCTAATTTGTAATAATGCCTAACGGGTCCAATTCCTTTTATTACTTTTTTTATTGCAAAAGTTTTGGGATTATAATACCAGTCTTCAACAAAAATTAAACTTTTAATTTCATCGGGGTTAATAATTGAAACTATTACTTTTTGTGTCATTTCAGATGTTTCAGTGTTTTCAACCATTATGGTATCAATACGTTCACCAAGGTTTTGCTTTATTTTTTCTTTTGAAAGTTCTTCATCAATATTCATTGGGTTATATACTTTAACTTTTCGCGACAATGCTTTATTAATTAGTAATTCTGAAAGTTTTTTAGAATCAATATTTTTCACAAATTCAGGCGAAACTGTATCGTCTAAATTAAACTCGCAAATAACATTTTTTGCAAGTATTTCTGAAGCTTCATTACCCGAAATCTTAAAAACAAGTTTTTTAAGTTTCTCATTATTTTGCTCATAATAACGAACCGGCGACCAACTTATAACATTTTTCTCAAAAATAATTGGTTCGGTAGTATTAAAAAACCATTCTTCTTTAAAATATAACCCTTTTATTTCATTATAATTTAATGGAACTGAATTGACGCCTAAATTATTATAAACCTGCTTTTTAGTGTATTTAGTTAAAATAGTATCGTCGGTACTTGGGTCGTAAACGGTTAATTCCGATTTATTAAACTTATCAAAAATGCGTGAAATTAATTTTGAATCTAACAATTCTTTTTGCCAATTGGTATTAGTTGAATCAAATACAAATAATTGGTTAACAGGAACTGATGTTGGCAAAAGTAAATTAACTCTGTTTTTAGTAGAGACTTCTGTTTTTTCGTTTGTGCAAGCAAAAAATGCAAAAATAACAATGGTTACAATTACGAAATTTCTCATTTTTTATTTCCTTTTGGCACAATGCTCATAACCGGAATATCTGAATTATGAATAATTTCTTTAGCAAGCGAACCTACAAAATATTTAATGACTTCGGTTTCCTGTTGAGTCATAATTATTATTAAATCAGCATCAACTTTATGAGAAAAATCTAAAAGTGCCTTGCACATGTTTGCATTTCCAGCCTGAGTATTTAAGAAATTTTGTGTACATTTAATTCCCTGAGCCTCAATAAATTCACTTACTTGAGTAAGTTGAAGTTTTAATCTATTCATTAAATAAGTATCTGAAGTTGAATTCATTGTAACGGTATGTACGATACTATTAAAGTATTTAGCTATATAAATAGTATTTGTAACTTTTTCGCGTGTTTCTTTAGTAAAGTCGAGAGGTAAAACAATATTTCTACAGCCTTCTTTATGATTTTTTCCCTTGATGGTAATAACAGGACATCTGGCTTCGCGAATAATTCTTAATGAATTACTTCCAACAACTTTTTGCTTCATATCGGTAGATGAAGCAGTGCCAATAATTAAAAACTTGACATTTAATCTTTCTGCTGTGTCTAAAATGGTATTAACTAACTTACCTTTTTCAACTAACGGTGTGATTTTTACTCCGGATTTTTTTTCGATATGTCCGGCAAAATCAATTAATTTGGATTTTAATTTTTCTACCAAATCGTCTTGTTCATTTTTCGAAAACAAACCCCAAAGAGCATTATTTTCGGTTATTACATGTAAAATAATAATTTCAGCATTAATCATACGAGCAATGTTATACGATTGGTCTAAAGCAATTGTTGATTGTTCACCAAAATCAAATGGGAGAAGAATTTTATTTTCACGAGTTTCCATATATAATTAAATTATTTTTTTGCAAAATTAAACCAATTTCAATTAAATAAAATAATTTTGAGCATTATTTAAACTAATTTATTTTAATGATGCAACTTATTGACGGGAAAAAAATATCTATTGATATAAAATCTGAAATAACAATAGAAGTTAATAACATAATACATAATGGTGGAAAAGCACCGCATTTGGCGGCAATATTAGTTGGACACGATGGCGGAAGCGAAACTTATGTCGCTAATAAGGTTAAATCGTGCAAAGAAGTTGGATTTAAATCAAGTCTTATTCGTTTCGACGAAAACATTTCTGAAAAAGAATTGCTTACAAAAGTACATGAACTTAATAATGATAATGATGTTGACGGTTTTATTGTTCAGCTTCCTTTGCCAAAACACATTAATGAACAAGCTGTTATCGAAGCCATTAATCCCCGAAAAGATGTGGATGGTTTTAATCCTGTAAATGTTGGGCGAACAGTTTTGGGAATGCCATCTTTTGTTTCGGCAACTCCTTTTGGAATTATTGAACTTTTAAAACGATACAAAATTGAAACTTCGGGCAAATATTGTGTAGTGTTAGGAAGAAGTAATATTGTTGGTCGCCCTGTCAGTATTTTACTTTCGCAAAAAGGGAAATTTGGAGATGCAACTGTTACTGTTTTACATAGCCGTTCAAAAAATTTAGAAGAAATTTGTGCAAGTGCAGATATTATAATTGCTGCTTTAGGTCAGCCTGAATTTGTAAAAGCAAATATGGTAAAAGATGGTGCTATTGTTATTGATGTTGGTACAACCCGCGTAAAATCCGATAAAACAAAATCAGGGTTTAAACTTATCGGTGATGTAAAATTCGACGAAGTTGCTCCAAAATGCAGTTTTATTACTCCCGTACCCGGTGGTGTTGGTCCCATGACTATTGTTAGCTTATTGAAAAATACTTTGCTGGCTGCAAAAAAAGAAATTTATAAGTAACGCGAATCAAGGGTTCGTTTTTTTGTCGTCATTCCCGCGAATGCGGGAATCTCCTGTTCGAAGAAGATGCTTC
>JAVHRE010000198.1:0-3714 GCA_036171495.1 Bacteroidales bacterium | reverse complement strand
CTTACATTTGATTAAAATTTGTAAAAAATGGGTTTTTAGACGGACTGCCGTTAGCTTTAAGCCGTAAAAAAAAACGAGATTCGGAATATTTGCAGCAAAATGACAAAATTAAAGTATTCCCCGACACACAAAAAGCAAGAGTGCTTACTGCCCGTCCCTGCAGGCATCCCTTCGCAGTCACACACATGCTTTTTTTCCGACCCTTCATAATATTATTAATTGTATTTTTGATAAAATAAAATATTCAATGACTAAAGAACAAGCAAAAAAGGAAATCGAAAAATTAGTTAATCGTTTTGAATCACATATTGAGGAATATAAAAATAGTGATTATAATGAAACGCAAATAAGGCGTGACTTTATAGACCCATTCTTTAAGGCACTTGGTTGGGACATTGACAATGAGCAAGATTATGCAGAAGCATACAGAGACGTTATACATGAAGCAAAACAAAGAGTAAAAGAAGGAAAATCTGAAAGAACAAAAGCACCTGACTATGCTTTTCGCATAGGTGGAAAGAAAATATTTTTCCTTGAAGCAAAAAAACCAAGTGTTTCTATTAAGGATTCTATGCATCCAGCTTACCAAGTTAGAAGATATGGTTGGAGTGCAAAACTTCCTGTTTCTATAATAACAGATTTCGAAGAATTTTCAGTTTATAATTGCACAAAAAAACCAATACCATCTGATAAAGCAGCGGTTGCTCGACTAAAATATATAACATATAAAGACTACCTAAATGAATTTGATTTTATTTGGAATACTTTTTCAATAGAAAGTGTACGAAAAAGTAGTTTTGACAAATATGTGAAAAACGATACAAATAAAAAAGGAACAGCAACTGTTGACAATGAATTTCTTCAATCGCTTGACAAATGGCGAACTTATCTTGCAACATCCATTAGTTTAAATAACAAAAATCTTGATGAGGATGAATTAAACTTTGTTATTCAGCAAACAATTGACCGATTAATATTTATGCGAATAGCAGAAGATAGAAATGTAGAAATCTATGGTCAATTAAAGAATTGCATAATTAAAGGTAATTTTTATCAAAATCTATTTGACATTTTCAAAAAAGCCGATGAAAAATATAATAGTGGTTTATTTGATTTTAAAAAAGATAACATAAGTAAAAATGTTGAAATAGATAATAAAGTAATTAAAAATATTATTACTGAACTTTATTATCCCGATTGTCCTTATGAATTTTCTGTTTTATCTGTTGAAATATTAGGTAGTGCCTATGAGCAATTTCTTGGAAAAGTAATTAGAATTACAGCCAATCATCAAGTAAAAATTGAAGAAAAACCGGAAGTAAGAAAAGCAGGCGGAGTTTATTATACTCCACAGTACGTTGTTGAAAATATTGTAAAAAATACAGTTGGTAAATTAATTGAAGGAAAATCACCAAAAGAAATTGAAAAAATTAAAATAGTTGACCCTGCCTGCGGCAGTGGTTCTTTTTTAATTGGTGCTTATCAATTTTTACTTGATTATCATAAGGACTTTTATTCTAATAAAGGCAAACCAGCAAAAGGAAAAAAAGAAAATACTTTAACACCTGAAGGAAACCTCACATCGGCAGAGAAAAAGAAAATTCTTACTAATAATATTTTTGGAGTTGACCTTGATGTTAACGCAGTAGAAGTAACAAAACTTTCTTTACTTTTAAAGTGTATGGAGGGCGAAACCGAAGCTTCAATAAATCAACAATTAAAATTATGGAATGAAAGAGTTTTGCCAACTCTTGATAATAATATAAAGTCTGGTAACAGTTTAATTGATATTGATTTTTACGGTTCTCAAATAGACTTTGGTGATGAAAAGAAAATTAGACCATTTAATTGGCAAAAAGGATTTCCTGATATTTTTAAACAAGGAGGATTTGATATTGTTATTGGAAATCCACCTTATGTTAATTTAGTTGCAATCCCTGAAGAACAAAGAGTTTATTTACAATCTCATTACAAAACATGTAAAAATAAAAGTGACTTATATTCATTCTTTCTTGAAAAAGCTTGTTTCCTAACAAAGAATAAAACAGGAAAGTTTGGGTTTATCGTACCGCACACATGGCTTACTACAGAAAGCTTTGAACTTTTAAGACAAAAATTACTTGATGAAGAACGAATTGAAATGATTTCAGAAATGGGTTTTAAAGTTTTTGAAGGTGTAATTGTAAGTACAGTAATTTTAATATGTTCTTTTAACAATAAACAAATAACTGTAAACAATAATGATTTTTCTGAAAGGTTTAAAATACCTTCAAAAAAATGGATTGAAGATAATTATCATATAGATTTAGAATGGACTCCTAAAAAGGAAAATATTTACAAAAAACTAAATAATGGAACATTACCACTTGAGAAAGTCGTGCAATTTTCGAGAGGGATTAAAACAAGTGACGACAAAAGATTTATTCATCCAACAAAAAATGATAAAGATTACAAACCAGTTTATAGAGGAAGAAATATAAAAGCATACTCACTTCAATGGGCAGGTGAGTATATTTGGTATAGACCAGACTTAATGAAACAGAAAGTTGGTTGTTTACCTCATTCTAAAGAATTTTTTGAAGTAAGTGAGAAATTAGTTACTCAAAGAGTAAACAGTTCTATGCAATTACTTGTTGCTTATGACAACAAACAAAATTATTTTCTTGATACAACAAATGTTTCAAGGTTTGATAGCTGGGATAAAAAACATTCTATGAAATTTATTATGGCTATTTTAAATTCTAAACTTATTAATTACTGGTATTGCAATAAATATAGAATGCCAACAATTGGTCTATATGAGCTTCATTCAATTCCTTTTCGAGCAATTAATTTTTCTAATAAAGATGAAAAGAAACAATATGATGAAATCATTAAGCTTGTTGACACGTTGTTGCAATTAAATGAAGAAATTCTTTCAATCAATCTTGAAAGTAAGAAACAACAAACACAGAGTAAAATTGACTATTGTGAAGATAGAATTAATGAAATAGTTTATCATCTTTACGACTTGACAAAGGATGAAATTAATATTATTGAAGGATAAAAATGAACAAATCATCGCTCCCTTCCCTACGCTGTCAGGCACATTGGTAAAACGCACAAAGCAATTGCTTAAACCAAATTTTGCCAAAGAGCTTTCCAGCCCGTCCCGCTCTGACACACCGACTAAATGACATTGCTGCAAATTTGAAACTTCAGAACATTATACAACAAAATAACGGCCTAAAAGCTAACACCATGTTGGTATTTAGCAGGCGGTTATGGGCAACTTGACAATTATAAAATAATTCGTAACTTTGTAACGGTTTGACATTGACTGCGGTTAAACGCCCAGCTTTTGCAAGTGCCAAACGTTACCGCTAATAAGTAAAAAGACTACAAAACAGAAAACTCATTAAGTCACTCGAAGGACTGTTTTTCGGTTTGACTTTTAAATAATCCTAATATTTTGACAAATTTTACGACTTTATAACATTTTGCTTAAACAGTCAATCGGATGACTTATAAAAAATATTTTTTCCACCTTGAAAACTCATTACATATTGACGGTTGAAAAATTTGACAAATTTAATTCAAGGCGGTGCGGTGGGCTGTCCACGAAGTTGTGCGAACTACAATTTTTGAACAATTGAGAACGCTGTTACATTTTGACAATTTATTGAATTAGGACTTACGCAGAAGTTTATTTTTGACACTTTGTTATGGTTATTA
>JAVHRE010000197.1:0-3727 GCA_036171495.1 Bacteroidales bacterium | reverse complement strand
TATCTAATCCATTGCTGAAATTTTTATCTTGTTGAGTAAAAGTGGCACTAAATGGAACACTTATTTTATTAAATAAACTAAAAGTTAAGTTTGCATTTATTACCCAGTAAAATGGGTCCCGGCGTGGTTTTATTCCAAATGCCTGATAAAAAACACTGCTCATGCTTAAACTCCCGCTCACTGCGAAAGGGTCTTGTTTGGTAATATCTTTTGCATTTTTTAGTGTTTGTTCCACATCTTGTCCATAAGATTGATGACCAATAAAAATCAGTAGTGAAAAGATTATATATTTATAGTTTTGTCTCAAAATAAATTATTTATTGTTTCAGTTCGTTAGTTTAAAACTATGCACTTTCAGTGCAAGAAATTTCATTTTTTCTACTATTATCTTTTATACAACATTCGTTACTATTACAACTTAGTAACGATTCACGGCACACCAACGCTTAACGAATATTGTTAATGTTTTGATAGGCAACGCTGAAGGGGGGAATCTTTATTTCTTCATATTCATTCATACCTTCTGGCATAGATAAATTATATTCTGAAAAACTTCTTTCTTCCCAAAGTTTATCTAATTCAGATATGTGTAAATCTATCATAAACCATGAAACGTTAACTTCTATCATTTTGAGAGAGGCACCTACCTTTGCATCTCTTGTTGCAATACTTATCATTCCTACAATTCCAATTTGCAATTCAAATACTTGTACTTTTTGATTTTTATAAGTTCCAAAAGTTTTTACAGAGTATGCATTTTTTAAATCGTTAAGAAAAACTGATTTGCAAAATACATTTTCATAGGCGAGTTTTTTAAAATCTTCAAATGGGCACTCTCCATTAAAGTTAGAACTAATCATGAATTTTTTTTCATGCTCAGAAATCGGCACCTCAGTCCTTTCTTCATTAATTAATAAATGGTATGTTCTATATACTGTATATGTCCCCGTATTTAAATTCATTGCACTGGAATAAATTTGTTTAAACTCGATGAAAATTTTGCCCTAATTATTTCATTTCCATTAGAAAATATTTCCCATAATTCTGCACCATTATCTGGAGTTAAATACCCCCGCTGGTCGGGATTTGCAAGCCTGAACAAATAGTTTGCAATCCAACTAATTTTAATATAAGCACATTCAATTTTATGATACTATTTTTCATTTTTCCTAGCTATTTCTTAATTAAGATTTTCGTAATTTTATACAAAAAATCTGCATTGCAAATACAGATTGATCGCCTCCGGCCTAAATAAAGCGTAGCGGGATGCAACGCTTAATAATTTATATTTTTAGTTTGGCACGCTACGCTGAACGGGGGGACGCAACGCTTAACGCATATTGTTAATGTTTTGAGACGCTACGCTGAACGGGGTATTACAATCTTCCTTGACCGATATATTTTCCTATTTCTCCAGTTTCAGAATTTAACTCCCTCCATTCAATCCAGTCTCGATCATAAATAATTTGAATTCTATTAATTATTTGACCTTCTTGATTTTTCCCCCAATCAAAACCACTGAAATATAAACCACCTTCAAATTTGGCAGATTCTAAAGGTGGATTAGATTCTTTATTATATTCAATTCTTTTTAAAATATTAGTTGATAGTAATTCGGGCATCACTAATATTTTATGTGTTGTTCCGTCAAGGTTATAAATAACAGCATTACCTGGTGGTTTAAACTTTCCATTTGAATTCTGATATATAGCAACTACATATTTCAAATCTACTGTTGGGTAACCGGTGATGGATGATTCTGATTCTATTTTTATCCAATTATCATTATACCGCCAAAGCAAATTTATTTTCCCATTTAAATTTTTTGTTTTATAGGATTTTTTATCAAAATCAATCTCATATATGGGATACAATGACATATTATAACCGATATGGATTTGATTCAAATTTCCGATTTCATTTTCATAAAAGAAATTACTTAGTGTTTTCATTTTAATTCATATGTTACAACATTATTTTCATTAAGATACTCCTTCCATCCATTACCTCTCATATTCCCCCGTTAAGCGTAGCGTCTCGCTACGTTCTTTTTAACAAGGCCTCCGGCCTATTTGTAGGTTTTCCAATTCAGCATTATTGTATTAATTTCCAATAATCCCTTTTCTCCTGCATAATCTTTTGCACTTGAATATTTATATTCTTCAGGCTTTTCCACTATTCCTGATCTCACAGGATTATTATGAATGTATTCTAATTTCTGTTCTATAAACTTATTTGAGAATATATATTCTGCATGGTTTTCATGCGTCCAAAATTGATATTCTGAATTTCTTTTATGTTTAAAAGCAGCATCTTTGAATATCTTTAGCATCCAATCTTTCCTGCTCTCATTACATAAATCAATTTCTTCGATTATTTTTTTACTTGTATAGCTTTTAAAATCTCTTAATAAACTGCTTAGTTCTTCTTTTTCACTTTTTATCAATAGATGAATATGGTTACTCATTATAACCCAAGCATAAATTTCAAGTCCTTTGTTTTTTTGACAATATGCCAGATTAGAAATTATTATATCTCTATACTTTTGTCGGGTAAATATATCAACCCATTCTACTACTTGTAGTGTTACAAAATGAAGCTTATCTTGTTCTTTTATTTGATAACCTGTTGGCATTTTTTATTTCAAATATACGGATATTGATTCTGTTGAGCATAGTTCGGCAAGATGCCGGTTAAATAAAGCGTAGCGGGACGCAACGCTTAACAATTAATCTTTTTATTTTGACATGCTACGCTGAACGGGGGTATTTCCTTTACCTCATTAATTACGCCATTTCCAACCTAGGATAAAATATGGGTTAAATCATGTCAAAGAACAAAAAAAACATCGTGGTTATATATCCCTATTGAGAATTTTCTGACAAAAATCGCTTTAGTACTTCTAATTGATAAAGAATGTTTTTTCTATTTGTTTTCATTGCATTATTGACACTTCTATCATACTGCCATAATGGATATTCTTTCTCCCCTATTATTACATATATACTAAAAACTCCTCCAATATCACCATCAAAAAAAACTCCCATCTCTTGATTTATAAACTTAACCACCCAATAACCAGTGTAGAAATGTTCTTCTTTTATGCTAAAAGAAGGAAGCTTTTCATTAAAATACTGCTTAATTATCGAAATAGCATCCACTGGAAGGATTCCAATATTTGAATTATCAAATTGACTTTCTACCAAATCGCTTTCCATATCTCTCCATCTTTTATAAAATTTTTAACACCTTTATCTATCAAGTAATTTACTTCTCTGGCAAAACCAGTACCATCTATAGCTGAAAAAGGATCGTGAGAGAAATAAAAAGATTTACCAGATAATATTTGTTCATCTAAAAATTTCTGATTTATCTTCCACATTTCATCATAATTATTGCCAACACTTAAATATAAGTCCTTCCAATCATCTATTTGAAAAAATCTATAATCTGTTCCTGCTACTAATAAATGCATAACTTAGACGACATATATTTTATTTATGCCATTGAATACAATGTATTCCATAAGACTAATGTCGTCTAAGCTATGAAACCATTAGTATAATCTCGTATGATAAGGGATTGTTTTCAAGATATTTTCCTAACATTACTTTTTCGGCATTCTTATTCTTAGTAGCAAGAATTGCGTAATCATCAATTTGTTTTTGAGTAAACTTACTAATGGTTTCATAGCTTAGACGACATTAGTCTTATGGAATACATTGTA
>JAVHRE010000196.1:0-3755 GCA_036171495.1 Bacteroidales bacterium | reverse complement strand
ATGATTTCGGATTTATGATTTCGGATTTATGATTTCGGATTTATGATTTCGGATTCAGGCACTATTTTGCTCTTTTAGCTCTTTCCCAATTAACATTTTGTTTCCCTTTTATATATCTGAACAATCCGAGCCACGAGGCATAATTCATCATAAAAATATAATAAGGAACAAAAAGAATTTTTAGTTTAATATTAAAATTTTGAATAACCCAACCAAACACAACTAAAATATAAAATAATACTTGCAAAAGCATTAATAGACTATAAATAGAGTTTATATAATAGCCCTCATCAACAATAATATATAAATTTAAAATAAATAAGATTGGAAAAATAAAAGGTATAAATAACCATCTTAAAACTTTATGCGAAAAAAACTGAAATGATAGCATGAAATTGTGAAATGGATTTAATGCTTTGGTAAGACGAAAAGTTGATTGAACAGCTCCGGCAGCAATTCTTATTTTTCTTTTAAGCTCTTCTTTTACGTTTGCCGATGATTTTTCTAACGCATAAGCTTCGGGCACGTATTTAATTTTGTGTCCATTTATTGCAATTCGCATTGATAAAATAAAATCATCAAGAATGGTATCCGGTTCAACTTCTTTGAAAAGCTCTGTTCTAATTGCAAAAAGTTCTCCTGCTGCTCCAACTGTTGTGTAAAATTCTGAATCTAATTTTTTTAATAACGATTCGTATTTCCAATAAATTCCTTCGCCGGAACCGGCAGCAGTATCGGAGTCTTTATTAGCAATTCTTTTTTCGCCGGAAACACAGCCAACTTTTGGATTTTCAAATGCTTTAACAATTTCTATCACACTATCTTTTGAAAGAATAGTATTTGCATCGCAAAATACAACAATAGGAGTTGTAACAAACTTCATCCCACGGTTCATTGCATTAATTTTTCCTGTACGTTCAGGATTATGCAGAACTTTAATATTTTGATACTTGGCAAGAATTTCAGGAGTTCCATCGTCTGAACCATCTGTTATCCATAAAAAATGAAGTTTGTTTTTAGGATAATTTAATGCAAAGCCGTTTTCAACTTTCGATTCAACATAATCTTTTTCGTTGAATGCTGTTACAAATAATGTTACTTCGGGTGTGTTGTTTATACTAATTATTTTATTTGTTTTAAACAAATTTTTAAAAAGCAATAAAATCCATAATAATAATGCGTAGCCAATGTATCCATATAATACAATTGCTATTAATATCCAAAATATTATTTTTAAAATTGCCATTTATAAAATTTGGGGTAAAGTTACATTAATAAAAATAGGACTTACGCAAAAAATAATCCATTGCTTCATTGTTAAATTGTTAAATGGTAAGCGGTAGCAGCAATATAACAATGAAACAATATAACAATGCGTAAGTCCTGATTTATAACATTATATATAAAATTTATTTTTGCTGAGCATATTTTGAATCTAAAGATGCTGCTTTATCAAAATAATATTTAGCATTTATTTCATCGCCAATACCCTTGTATGTTAATCCAATATAATAAGTTGCAGTTGCATTCTGAGGATTAAATTCAATACACTTTTTAAATGCGTCAATAGCTTCGTTTGCTCTGCCTAATGTGCCTAATGTGCTTCCTAAATTCATCCACGCATCGGAAAAGGCAGGGTCGTATTTTACAGCTTTTTCGTACGATTCTAATGCTTTGTCGAATTGTTTGTTATTAAAAAAGATAACACCCATATTACTATATGTTATTGATTTAGTCGGATTATAATTTAATGCGATTTGATAATATTTTAATGCCGAATCGTTCATGTTTTTACGGTAATATGCCAAACCAATCTGGTCGTAAGCATCGGCAAAAGTGGGAACTATTTTAGCCGCAATGCTAAATTGAACAATAGCAGAATCAAGATATTCGGGATTTTCAACTTTATTTAACTCTTTATTCATTGCTTTGTCTTTCATCAATACCAAACCATAATAATATCGCATGTGTGCACTGTTTGGCGATTTTAAAACATCGGCAGAGTAAAGCGAAAGGTTTGAATTCCAATCTTTATTCCTCGAAATTACTTCAACCGAATAAATTAATAATATTGGGATTATTGTTAAAACAATTAATTTGTTAGAATTAAAAAAAGATTTTGGTTCGGTAATCTGTGTTTTTTCAATATTTAATTTCAGCAATTGAAATATTAACCATGATAAAACTAAACTATATGCGAGCGACGGCACAAACAAAAATCGTTCGCCAAAAGATGAACCAATTATTATAACAATGTTTGAATAAATTGAAATTGTTATAAAAAAGAACAAAATAACAAATGATAAAATATACTTGGTTTTAAATTTAATAATTGCAAAAATTCCCATAAAAACAAGAATAACAAATGATAATAAAACCCATAAATTACCCCATCCATTAATAGTAATTTGATTAAATGAATAGTCGCTTGCCAAAGGGTAAGGGACAATTAATTTCCAAATATATTTACCCAGAATTTTTATAGCAGTAGCATGGCGTGTAAGTATATCTGGCGCAGCAACCAACAAATTATCGGTATATGAAACTAATGCCATTTCGGGTTGATTTGCCAGTACTTTTGCCCGTATTATTAAAAATAATAAAGCAGGAATTAACATTATGCCCGAAAAAAGTACGTTTCTTTTGTTCGGAGCATCTGTAAAAAAGTAAATTGCTAATGGAAAAACTGCCAGAAATGTAATAGCACTTTCTTTTGATAAAAATGCCAAAAAATAAGAAATTGCTCCCAAAATAAGCCATTTG
Organism: Bacteroidales bacterium; assembly: GCA_036171495.1. Lineage (GTDB taxonomy): Bacteria > Bacteroidota > Bacteroidia > Bacteroidales > GWA2-32-17 > GWA2-32-17. The sequence continues at coordinate 992 of JAVHRE010000196.1, read as the reverse complement.
TTTTTAGCAGAATTAGCATAACATATTGCAAAATATAATGTAGAAATTAAAAATAAGAAACTTAAAATTTCGTCGCGGCTTTTAATATTCGAAACAACTTCGGTGTGAATAGGGTGAAGTGCAAAAATTAAAGTTGCAATAAATGGTAAAAAAACATTGTATTTATAAAATAGTTTTCTTAATGTTAAAAATAAAACAACACAGGCTAACGAATATAACAATACATTAATTACATGTCCGGGTTTTGGATTATCGGGCCACAATTGCCATTCGGCTGCAAACATTGTTAGCGAAAGCGGGCGGTATAAATCATCGGCAGAGCTCCAGTAACCATATCTGTATGAAGTTTTAAAAATTAATGGAATTGACACAACACCTCGTTTTACTACCCAATTTTCTTTAATTACCGAAAAATCGTCGAGCACATAACCGTTTCTGAAAGTATTTGTATAAACAAAAAATGAAAGAAACAGAATTACAAAAGACATTATTCTAATTGTATTGACATTGTCTTTTAGTACAATTTCTTTAACGGGATTTTTAGGAATATTTTTAATTTTCGACTTCATAAATCAATAAAATTATGCTACTAAATTAGTATAAATAGAAATGAAAACAAAATACCAAGTTACAAGCCCCAAATACCAAGTTACAAGTCCCAAATACCAAGTTCCAAGCCCCAAATACCAAGTTCCAAGTTCCAAATACCAAGTTCCAAATACCAAGTTCAAAATCCGAAGATGGCTTGTGTGTGAGGCTTGGGTTTTGGAGTTTGGAATTTGAGGCTTGGTTCTTTGTCGTAAATCCCAAATCATAAATCAAAAGTTGTTTTTACCCTTCAAAATAAAGGCAGTTACAACGTTGAAGCGGAAACCGAGCAAGAAGTAAAAGTTGTTTTTACCCTTCAAAATAAGGGCAGTTACAACTTTAAAATTACATTTGTTCACACTGTCGAGGTTGTTTTTACCCTTCAAAATAAAGGCAGTTACAAC
>JAVHRE010000195.1:0-3787 GCA_036171495.1 Bacteroidales bacterium | reverse complement strand
CCGAAAATATTTCGATAAAAGACATGACGTATTTATTCCTTTGTATTGCTGTTGGCTTAATAACAGCAGTAGCAAAAGGAGGATGGGACGAATTGTTGTTAATTAATTTTATTATTCTCTCTGTTACAACATTACTCGAAACTAATTTACTGATTAAAAAAGAACTTGGAAAAACTATACAGTATGAAAACATAGAAATGATAAAACCCGAAAATCACGAAAAATTATTAGAAGATTTAAGAACCCGTACAGGATACGATATCCGACGTTTTAATATAGTTAATATTGATTTTTTACGCGATACGGCTACTATTCGTGTTTTTTATTTCGAAACAAAATCAAAGAAAAATAAAATATCTGTTTAAATGAGATTTATTATACACATTACTATAACTATATTCATAATATTATTTAATTTCAAATTAAAAGCTCAGATTATTTACCCCGATGCAGGTTCGTGGAATACTTTTAACGTTGATTATAAACTAAATAAAAAATTATCGGGAGTTTTTACCGAAGAATTGCGTTTTAAAGAAAATTTTTCACGTTTAAATTTATTTTATACTAATTTAGGATTAGAGTATAAGTTAAGCGACGTACTAAAAGTTGCCGTTGTTTATAGATTTATTGAAAAATACCAGGATGATAATTCATTTAGTTTTCGTCATCGTATAATGTTTGATTTAACATTAAAGAAGAAGTTTAGTAAAATCGGATTTTCTTACCGTCAAAGAATACAAGCCGAAAAACGAAATATTTATTCGAGCGATATAGGATACCTGCCCGAATGGTACTCACGTAATAAATTTACATTAAAATACGCTCCCGATAAACGATATACTCCTTATGCCGCTATAGAATTGCGGTACCAGTTCCGCAACCCAAGGGAATGGCAAAGTGATAACACTTTGCACAGGATTCGTTATTCGTTAGGAATTGATTATAAAATAAATAAGAAAAGCACTTTTGGAATATATTATTTAATTCAACGCGAATTTAATGTTGTAAACCCTCAAAATTTATATATTGTTGGATTGGAATATAGCATTTCGTTGTAAATCTAAGTATCTTTAAAAGTTTAATCATTCTATTTTAATTAGTGTATTTATACTCAATGAAAACAGATTTGCAAAAAATCATACTTGAATTAGCTGAAAATATTTTTAAAATTTAAACTGCTTTTGCCCTGTTATTTTCAATATAAATTTGTTAATTGAGGTGTTTACTTAAGCACTAATTTTTATTTGTTTATACCCAACATGTGTTCCATTCACCATTCTTTCTGTTAGTTTATGAAATATTGTTTCTTTATATATTGACCTATTTATTCTGAAAGAATACTCATTAAAGTATTTATCAATATGGTCTTGATGTACCCATGAAAAACTAGTTCGCAACCAGCTTTTTATTTGGTGTATAATTATGTGTAGTTGCTTAAAGTTTTCCCCTTTGCCACTTGGTATCTGAGTAATATTATAGTCCATTTGTAAAGGACGATAGCCTTTCCATTCATCTGTTTTTACTTTGGCTACTTTCGATATATATTTTTCAAAAATAGTTCTTAAAGATTTGCTTGAATAATCCTCAATACGAATTGCATATACCCGCTTTACTTTTTCATTTTCAGATAATTCAACTGCACAAACTACTTTTTTCTTTTTACTATTATAACTTCTTCCAGGTTTATTGTTTTCCTTTCCTCCAACTACAAATTCATCAACTTGCACAATCCCATCTATCGGAAAGGATTGACTACTTTTCATTCCCAAACGGACTTTATGCATAAAAAGTCATGCTGTTTTTCTAGTTATTCCATATCGCTTAGCCACTTGTGAGGCCGAAAGACCTTTTGTAGATGCTGTCATCTCAAACATTATCAAAAAAGCTTTTCTAATTCCAAATTTAACTTTATGCAACAATGTCCCGGCAGTAGGACTTTCTATATGTTTACACAAAGTACAACAACGTTGGTGCTTTTCCCTTCACTATATTTTTTATGTCCACATTTCTGACAAACAAAGCCATTATCCCACTTTATATCAGACAGATACTTATAGCATGCCATATCCGATGGAAATCTATTAGTGAATTTTATAAGCTCTTCTCCTTTAAATATTTTCATATCGTATTAATTTTGATACAAATATAATATTATTTAAGTAAACACCTCAAAATATTTATTGAATTATCATTTTGATTTTTTTTGTGTTATACCGCTTTTGTCCAATTTTGCAAAAATCGGACAGCGGCATAACTGACTGTAAGGCAGATTCCGCCAAAGCGGAATCTGCCTACACTCAGCATAAATAAAATTTCTATTTTTGAATGAATCTAATAAATGGGAATTTTACCATTTCACGTTTTAGTAATTTAGCTTTCAATTTAAAACCCTATCTTTACAAAATATTAATCAGGAAAAATTTCCCCTGCTTTATAATTTCGGGAATGTTTATCACAAAAAAATATTCATGCAATTTCAATCTTTAAAAATTATTGACCCTATTCTAAAATCTTTATCAGAAGAAGGTTATACCGTTCCAACACCAATTCAAGTTCAGGCAATTCCAATTGTTTTACAAGGAAACGATTTATTAGGTTGTGCACAAACAGGTACTGGAAAAACTGCAGCTTTTGCTGTACCGATATTACAACTTTTAAGTGCTAACAAAGTAAATATTGGAAAAAGAAAAATAAGAAGTTTAATTGTTACGCCAACACGCGAACTTGCAATTCAAATTAACGAAAGCTTCAAAGCTTATGGCAAATATACAGAATTGAAAAGTGCTGTTGTTTTTGGTGGAGTAAAACAAAGTGCACAAGTAAAAACATTACAAGGCGGAATAGATATATTAATTGCTACTCCTGGAAGATTACTTGATTTAATAAATCAGAATTTCATTTCTTTAAAAGATGTTGAAATATTTGTGTTAGATGAAGCCGACCGTATGTTGGATATGGGTTTTATACACGATGTAAAAAAAATATTAGCGTTACTGCCCACAAAAAAGCAAACATTGTTTTTTTCAGCGACAATGCCACCAGAAATAATAAAACTCTCTAACTCGATATTAAACAAACCGTTAAAGGTTGAGGTAACACCGTCAGCAACAACAGCCGATACTGTAAATCAATTTGTGTACTTTGTTGATAAAGGAAATAAAAATGCACTTTTGCTTTATTTGCTTGAAGACGAAAGAATTAAAACCATTCTTGTTTTTACCCGAACAAAACATGGAGCCGATAAAGTGGTAAAAGTTCTTGTAAAAAACAATATTAAAGCCGAAGCAATTCATGGTAACAAAAATCAAAATGCACGACAACGTGCATTAGCAAATTTCAAAGCACAAATTACTCGCGTGCTTGTTGCCACAGATATTGCTGCTCGTGGAATTGATATAGACGACATGGAATTTGTTGTAAACTATGAAATTTCAAATTTAGCCGAAACTTATGTTCATCGAATAGGTAGAACTGGCAGGGCTGGTGCAAATGGTACAGCTTTTTCGTTTTGTGATGCAGAAGAAAAAGTATATTTAAAAGATATCGAAAAACTTATTTCTAAAAAAATACCGATTATAAGCAATCACCCTTTTCCTTTAATTGATAATAATCCTGTTAAAGCTCCAAAACAACAGTTTCAAAAAAGAAATGCAAATCACCAAAGACCAAACCCAAATAATTCAAGTAAGAAAAACAATAAAGATGGTGGTCAATCAAGATTTCGAAATTAATTAGTCGTCCCTTAAAAAGTATTCAACAAAATAGTATTCAGTTAAATAACATTATA
>JAVHRE010000194.1:0-3789 GCA_036171495.1 Bacteroidales bacterium | reverse complement strand
CCAATTCATTTTAACTAAAAAAGAATTCGAAATCCTTTTGTTGCTTTGTACTATTCCCGGAAAAGTATATTCGAGAAAAATAATTTTTGAAGCAGTATGGGGTAAATCAAAATCAAAAGAAAGAACTGTTGATGTTCATATTTTAAATATTCGCAAAAAATTAAGCAACTCAATAATTATAACTATTAAAAGCGTTGGATATAAAATTTCTACTCAAAACACTATTATAAGTATTGTATGATAAAGTTCTTTAAATCAACTTTCGAAAAAATTATTGAAGGAACTTTCTTTTTAAGTAGCACTATAACAACTCTGGCTATAGTACTTATTATTATTTTCCTGTTTCGCGAAGGAACTCAAATATTTAACCAATCGCCCATTGAAGAAGGGTTTTTATTAGTAGTAAACAAAGATAACCCTGTAAACAAATTATCATCTCAACAAATTAAAAATATTTTTGACCAGAAAATCACTAACTGGAAAACTGTTGATGGAAAAAATGATTCAATAATCCTTTTTAACATTGATAATATTAGTACTTTTTATTCCGATTCTGCTTTAGGTGCGAATTTAGAATTCCTTCCAAAATGTATAAACGATTATATAAATAAGAATAAGGGAGTTATAGCTTTTATTCAAAATAAATATACTTTAAAAGATTTTAATGGAAAAATTTTGCAAACACCAAAAATATCTGTTTCGCAATTTGTTACAGGTAAAGAATGGTTTCCTACAGCACAACCTGCTGCACAATTAGGGGTATTGCCTTTAATTCTGGGTACATTATGGGTAAGTTTAGGTGCAATTATTATTGCACTTCCTTTAGGATTATCAACATCAATTTATATGGCAGAAATTGCCAGCCCAAAAGTCAGAAATATTTTAAAACCACTTATTGAATTATTAGCCGGAATTCCATCTGTTGTTTATGGATTTTTCGGTTTAGTGATTATTGTTCCCGGAATACAAAAAATATTTGATTTACCGGTCGGAGAAACAGCATTAGCAGGCAGTATTGTTTTGGGTATTATGGCATTGCCAACAATAATAACAATTTCTGAAGATGCTTTAAGAACTACACCAAAGGAGATGAAAGAAGCAAGTTTAGCATTAGGAGCCAACAAATGGCAAACTATATCAAAAGTTATAATTCCTTATTCGAGTTCAGGAATTACTGCAGCGGCTATACTTGGTATTGGAAGAGCAATTGGCGAAACCATGGCGGTATTAATGGTTACTGGAAACGCTGCCGTTATTCCGCATTCATTTTTAGAGCCCGTAAGGACAATTCCTGCAACAATTGCAGCAGAATTAGGCGAAGCCTCGCAAGGGGGACTTCATTATAAAGCATTGTTTGCATTGGGTTGCATATTATTTATAATTACGATGGCAATAAATCTTATTGTTGGATATATTTCATCTAAGAAAAAGTATAATGCAAGATGATAATTAGTAAAAAAGTTATACGAAATAAGAATATAAAAGAAAACATTGCTTTTAATATTTTTCGCGTTTTTAGTGCAATAGTTGTGTTAAGCTTAATTGCAATTTTGTCGTTTATTATTTATAATGGTATAAGTGTAATAAATTGGACTTTTTTAACAGCAATGCCCGAAGACGGAATGACAAAAGGTGGAATATTTCCGGCAATAGTTGGTACTCTTTGTTTGGTTGCCGGAAGCATGATATTTGCAATTCCTATCGGTGTTTTTTCGGGCATTTATATTAATGAATATACAAAAGACAGCTTTTATAAACGCTTTATAAAATTAATGACAAATAATTTGGCTGGAATTCCATCTATTGTTTTTGGATTATTTGGAATGTCGCTATTTGTAAACACATTGGGTTTTGGCGATTCAATTATTGCCGGTTCATTAACTTTAGGATTAATGGTCTTGCCTGTTGTAATCAGAACTACTGAAGAATCATTAAAATCTGTTGATAATTCTTTCCGACATGGCAGCCTGGCTCTTGGCGCTACAAAATTACAAACAATTCGCAGAGTTGTTTTGCCAATGGCATTTCCTAATATTATTACCGGAATAATTCTTTCAGTAGGAAGGGTATCGGGCGAAACTGCTCCAATATTATTTACAGTTGCTGCATATTTTTTGCCAAAGCTTCCATCAAGTATTTTCGATCAGGTAATGGCATTGCCGTATCATCTTTATGTGATTTCTACAAGCGGAACAAATATCGAAAAATCTCGTCCTATTGCTTATGGAACAGCGTTAGTGTTAATTGGATTAGTGCTAATTGTTAATTTATTGGCTAATGCTTTAAGAAAATATTTTGGGAAAAAAGTTAAGATGAATTAAAATGGAATATATTATAACAACCGAATCGGTAAATTTATTTTATAGCGAATTTCAAGCATTGAAAAATATTACTATTGATTTTTTACCAAATACTGTAACTGCATTAATTGGTCCCTCGGGATGTGGAAAATCAACTTACCTTCGTTTATTTAACCGAATGAACGATTTAATTGATAATGTTAAAATTACAGGAAAAGTTACGGTTGAAGGAGAAAACATTTACCAAAAAGACACAAATATTGTTGAGCTTAGAAGAAAGGTTGGAATGGTTTTTCAAAAGCCAAATCCTTTTCCAAAATCAATTTTCGAAAATGTTGCTTACGGATTAAGAGTAAATGGCGTTAATGATATGTCTGTTTTAAAAGAGAAAGTTGAATTTTCTTTAAAACAATCTGCATTATGGGACGAAGTAAAAGATAAATTAAAAAAATCGGCATTTGAATTATCAGGCGGACAACAACAACGTTTATGTATTGCAAGAGCATTAGCAATTGAACCATCAATACTTTTAATGGACGAACCGGCATCGGCACTCGATCCAATTTCTACCGCAAAAATCGAAGATTTAATTTACGAACTTAAATCAAAATATACAATTGTAATTGTAACGCATAACCTTCAGCAAGCTGGACGTGTAAGCGATTACACTGCATTTTTTTACATAGGCGAACTAATAGAAAAAGGCGAAACAAAAGAATTATTTATCAATCCTAAAAATATTAAAACTCAGAATTATATTACCGGTAGATTTGGATGATAAAGAGTACGAAAAAATCAACAAAATTCTTAATATAAAAAATTTAATATGACTCATTTAGAAACAGAAATTCAGGTACTAAAATCCAGCATTATTGAAATGTGGCATTTGGTAATAAGCCAGTTAGGTAAATCCCAATTAGCACTTAAAAACTTTGATAAGGATGTTGTTCAAAATATCCATGTGAACGAAAAAATGGTAAATACTTATGAGTTAAAAATTGATAAAGATTGCGAAAATATTATAGCCCTTTTTAATCCTGTGGCTGTTGATTTGAGATTCGTTTTAGCTGTTTTAAAAATAAATTACAACCTTGAGCGCATGGGCGATTACGCTCATAGTATTTCAAAATTGATTGATGAACTGGAATCACCGTTTTCCGAAGAGTTAATGAACTCATGCAGGATAATGGAAATGTACGACATAAGTATTGGGTTGCTCATTGATACGCTTGCTTCATTTGAAAATGGAAATAATGAACTTACCAAAACTGTTTTTGGAAAAGATAAAACTCTGAATAAAATAAATAAAGAAGCTAGTCAAAAAATCGCAGATTATATAATAAATACTCCTTGTGAAGTTAAGATGGCAATGAATACACTTTCAATTATAAGAAAATTAGAAAGAGCAGGCGACCACATTCAAAACATTGCCGAAGAATTAATTTTCTTTATGGAAGCAAAGGTTTTGAAGCATCAGAAGAAAAATAAA
>JAVHRE010000193.1:0-3822 GCA_036171495.1 Bacteroidales bacterium | reverse complement strand
TATTTAAAAATGGAAAATTAGTAATTTTTTTTAAAATAAAATAATTTATGCGAATTAAGAGTTGGATTTTTTTAATTGGAATTGGTTTCATTGTTTTATTGTTTCATTGATGTTACGCATGCTTTCAATATTTATTTTATGAACATCATTAGCCACGACATTTATGTCGTGTTTAAAATGCAATCTAAAGAAAACGGGCTTTAGCCCAAACCAAAAATTAATGTTTAACAATTTTGGGCTAAAGCCCATTTTCTTGTTCTTTATTTTTCAACGCCATAAATGGCGTTGCTAATTATTTTGCGTAACATCAGGTTTCATTGTTATTTAACCATTTAGCAATTCATTGGCTTAACAATGAAGCAATGTAGCAATTTAACAATTCTACCAATATGTTGTCCCGGAGTTTATCCTGACGCAGGAAGGGGGACTTTTAGATTTCAATCCTTGATTCGCATAAATTCTGAATTTTGCTTCGATTGTGGCTTGGTAAATTTTCTTTTGTGGTTTATGTTGACACAAAATTTGGGTTCATAAAAGTTTCTCATAAATAATTTTAGGTGGGCGGCAAGGTTTTCCGGTTGCAGCATTAACAAATATTAATGTAGTTGTTGCTTTATTAATCAGTTGATTATCTGCGTTAAAAAGTTTATATTCAAATATTACTTTATTGCCTTTAAGTTCTTTTATGGTAGTATTAATTTTAATTATATCGTCATAAAATGCAGGTTTTAAGTAATCGCATTCTAAATGAATAACAGGAAGTTGAATGCCATTTTCTTCTAAATTTTTATATGCAATACCATGCTCACGCATTAATTCAGTTCGGGCAACTTCAAGATAAAGGGGATAAGTGCCGTAATAAACTACGCCCATTTTATCAGTTTCGCCGTAACGTACACGAATTTCTGTAGTATGTGAAATCATATTTTTATTATTTGAATGGCGAATCGGGTTCTTTAGCCATGTGTTTATAAATTATTTTATCCATAAAAGATGGAAAAAATTTATATAGTAATACAATCAATTTTCCTTGTTGAGTAAGAATGACTGTTCTTTTACGATTTTTAATTCCTTTTGCAATAAAATATGCAACTTTTTCGGCTGACATAAGTTTTTCTTCAGCTTTTGGTGTTTCGCCTTGCTGGCTTCCATCAGCGACTAATGCAGTTTTGCGAATATTTGATGCAGTAAAACCAGGTGCTGCAATTAATACATGCAATCCTTTTTTTATGTTTTCTACTCTTAAAGTATTTAATAAGCCATGAATAGCATATTTTGATGCCGAATAACCCGTTCTGCCGGGTAATGGGACAAATCCTGCAATAGATGAAATTGCAACAACACTTCCTTTTGATTTTAAAAGCCATGGTAATGCATACTTAGTGCAATATACAGTACCCCAGAAATTTGTGTCCATTAATTTTTTAATAACTGATAAATCAAGTTCTTCAAAAATTGCTCTCATCGAAATTCCGGCATTATTAATAAGTATATCTATTTTATTATATTTTTCGATAGTTTTTTCTATAACTTGTTTGCAATCGTTTTCTACAGAAACATCGGCAACAACAGATAATACATCGTAGTTAATTTTTAATAGTTCTTTTTTAACATTTTCGAGATTTTCGGGGTTTCGTGCAACAATTACTATTTTGCAGCCTCTGCCTGCAAGTTCAAATGCTAATGCTTTTCCAATTCCAGATGAAGCTCCGGTAATAATTACAACTCTGTTATTCATAAAAAATATTTTAGCAAATGTAAGTCTTCATTATATAAAACCAAAATAGAAATCAGAAACAATAATCAACAAAAATAAAAAAAATCTTATAACAAGAACCTTTGAAATACTGAAAGTTATAAAAATATTATTAATTATTTTCAAGTTTTATGCAAAGGTTTTTGCATAATTTGTAAAATGATTATAGCTTTGCACTCTCGTTTTTTAAAGTAAACGATTCAGTAGCTCAGTAGGTAGAGCACATCCCTTTTAAGGATGGGGTCCTGGGTCCGAATCCCAGCTGGATCACGAAAATATCCCGATAATGCGGGATATTTTTATTTCATGATATTTTGAAAATATAGCCAAAGTTTATCGTTAGGAACCGGTGCAACAATCTTTAATTCTTTCTTTGTTACAGGATGTATTAATGATATTTCGTGTGAATGAAGTGAAATACTTCCATCGGGATTTGAACGATTAAAGCCGTATTTTAAATCTCCTTTAATTGAACAGCCTATTGCCGAAAGTTGAGCACGTATTTGATGATGACGACCAGTAATTAATTCAATTTCCAATAAAAAATATCTGTCCGATTTTGCAATAACTTTATAATTTAATTCGGCTTTTTTACTCTCCGACACTTCTTTAATAAAAGCATAAGAAATATTTTTTTGTTCGTTTCGACGGATGTAGTGAATTAATGTTCCCTCATCAGTTTCCGGTTTTTTTGAAGTAATTGCCCAATACTTTTTGTTTATTTTATGTTCCTGCAGCATTTGATTTATTCGTGAAAGTGCTTTTGCCGATTTTGCCATTAAAACCAAACCACTTACCGGTCTGTCTATTCTGTGGGTAATACCTAAATAAACATTTCCTTGTTTATTGTACTTTTGTTTAATATACTGCTTAACGGTTTCTTCTAATGATATTCCGCCGCTTTGAGCGGGTTGAACCAACTCGCCCGATTTTTTGTTTACCGCTATAAGATGATTATCTTCGAATAAAATTTCGATTGTAGAATTAAACATATAAATTGATTATAAAATATAAATAACAAAAATAATTATTTCAACCTTTCGCTTTCCAGTTATTAATATCTCTAAACCCAATTAAAAAATCTTTGATATTCATTTTTTTTCGTCCTTCGGATTGGATTTCGGTTATGCTTATTAATCCATTTATTGACGAAATGTATAAGTAATTTTTTTGGTCGGAAATAATTGCTCCAATTTCAGATTTGTGTTTGCCATCTATAACTTCAGCAGAATATATTTTTATAGTAATGCTTTCATTTGTTAACTTATTTTCAAAAACAGTCCACGAAGCAGGATAGGGGCTTAATCCACGAATAAGATTATAAACTTTATAAACATCCGAATCCCAATTAATTTTACAAATTTCACGGGATAATTTAGGAGCAATATTTAATTCTTTATTAGGTATAATAAATTGTTTCTGCGAAATTGGTTCACAAGTTCCTTCTTTTATGCTTTTAATAGTTTTTACTAATAATTTAGCACCAATGAGCATTAGTTTATCGTGAAGACTTCCGGCATTATCTTTTTCTGTTATTGTAACTTCTTCGAAATTAATGATATTGCCAACATCAATTTCTTTTTCAATAAAAAATGTAGTAACACCGGTATTTTTTTCTCCATTAATAATTGCCCAATTTATTGGTGCGGCACCTCTATAATTAGGCAGCAATGATGCATGTAAATTTATTGTTCCTTTAGGTGGAATTTGCCAAACTATTTCGGGTAACATTCTAAATGCTACAACCACAAATACATCAGCATTATAACTTTTTAATTGTTCAATAAAATCGTTGTCTTTTAAATTTGTGGGTTGAAGAATAGGCAAACCAGCGTTATTTGCAAATTGCTTTACATCACTTTCTTTAAGTTTTAACCCTCTGCCCGCAGGTTTGTCGGGAGAAGTTACAACTGCACAAATTTCATTATTTGCATTAATTAATTCTTTTAAAGATTCCACGGCAAACTGGGGAGTACCCATAAAAACAATTCGCATAATATTTATATTTTATTAACTGATGTTACGCAAGATTTTACTTAAAACCATCATAGTGTAAACTTTTTTTA
>JAVHRE010000192.1:0-3838 GCA_036171495.1 Bacteroidales bacterium | reverse complement strand
GTTAAGCCTTACGCAAAATATACTGATAACGAAGTTTTTCTACAATATTCGTTATTTTTTTAATTTAGAATAAAGAATTTGATATTAGTATCTCCCAAACAACACTAAAAGAACTTCAATCCCAATACTGTAATATCGTCCACCTGGTCATAATCAGCCATCCAAATATCTAAAGTGTTGTTTAGTATAGTTTTTTGCTCAATTAATGTTTTAGAGGAAATTTCCTGAATTAATTTTCTGAATTTTTTTGCAAGAAATTTTCTGCCTGTTTTACCACCAAACTGGTCTTTGTAACCATCCGTATATAAATACAAAATATCGTTTTCTTTCAATTGAAAACTTTGTAGATTAAATTTATCCATAGTTTCATAAATCCCTATGGGCATACGGTCGGCTTTTAATTCTATCATTTCACCATTATTAATTAAAATCGCAGAATTATTGGCTCCGGAAAACTCTAACACTTTAGTTTCTTTGTCAAATATACACAATGAAATATCCATACCATCTTTTGATTCCGTCTCTGCTCCCCTTTGTTTTAAAGATTTAATTACCTCTTTCCTTAATTTTTTTAATATTACTGCAGGGTGTGTAATATACTCATTTATCACAATTTCCTTAAGATAAGTAATACCCAATAAACTCATAAAAGCCCCGGGTACGCCATGTCCCGTACAATCGCCAACGGAAACAATAATTTTATTTTCAACTTCATTTATCCAGTAAAAGTCTCCACTAACAATATCGCGTGGTTTGTACAACACAAAATGATCGGGGACTAAACTTTTAATTAAACCATCCGTTGGCAACATTGATTTCTGAATTTGCAAAGCATAACGAATACTGTCTGTTAATTCCTTTTTTTGCTTGCTTATTTCATCTCTTTGCTGAACAGCAAGGTTACGTTGCGATTCAATTTCTTCTCTTTGTTGCCTGATTTCTTCCTCAGCTAGTTTAACCTTTGTTATATCAGAATCAATAGCTACTATTTTAACTAATTCGCCATATTCATCAAATATAGGTGTGAGTGTAGTTTGAGCCCAAATTTTTTCTTTTTGTTTTGTTTCAAAAGGAGCTTCGTAAATGACACTTTTTTTATTACTTATCAATTTCTCTAATATTTCCTTAATATGAATATTGCTTACCTCTAAAATATTAGAACCTCTTTCTTCTTTAAAAGCATCAAGGGTATAGCCATATAAACGGGTAAACCCCTGATTTATCCACTCAATATTACCATGAGCATCGGCTATTAAAATGGCGTTATCGGTCTCACGTGCAACTACCGATAATTTCTCTAATTCAATATTATTATCCTCCAGCATTTCCGTCTGAATTAAAAGTTCTTCCTTCTGCTGAAGAATTTCTTCGTTTTGCTCCATAATTTCAATGGTTCTTTCTTTAACGATTTGTTCTAATTTCTTTTTGGCAAATTCATGCCGTTTAGAATTTAGTTTTAACAACATCCAAATAAAACCAATAAAAAACAGGATATAAAATATATAAGCCCAAATGGTTCGGTACCACGGAGGAAGTATAGTAAAACTAAAGCTGGAGATTTTTGATTCATGTCCAAAAATATTTCTTGTTTTTACCTTAAAAATATAATTGCCTTCGCTTAAATTAGTATATTCCTTTTTGGTCTCGCGACTATATACCGACCAATTATTTTGTTTACGGTCTCCTTCTAAAAAATAACTGTATTCATTAAAAGATTCATTATCGAATTCCGGTGCCGAAAAATTTAAACTAACATCATTATAAATATACTTAATAATAGGATTTTGTATTGGTAATTGCTCCAACCCAACGATTAAAAACCCATCAATTTTACATTGAAATGCACCGTTGAAAATTATAGAATCACCTTTTAATAATACATTTCTAATCAAAGAATTATTATTATTTGAAAGAGTAAAATTATTTTTCAAATTAAACCTGTATAAGTTTTTTGATGAAACAAACCACATTAAGCTGTCGCCATCACTATAGTACGATTCAATATCGCGTAACCGCTTAAATACGGAAGAATCAACTATCGTTTTTCCATTTTCCTTTATAAACTGTATTAATTGCAGGCGGTTGTTTTTTTTTACGAATAAAACCTGAGAATTTCCCATGGTTTTAGCATCAACAAAATCATAATTAAACTTCGAAATATTCATTCCAAATATTTTATTCGTTTTCAAGAATTTTTCGGGCTTGTGCTGAAATAAATATATGCCTTTATTGGTCATAAAATAAAGTGAATTTTCAACAATGCTAATACCATTAAAAGTGAGTTCTTTTATTTCAGGATTTTTTTTCTCCGTAAAAAAGTAAGGCTCAAATTTTATTTCATTGTTTATTGTTTTTATTTTAATCAATACAGGCTGGTTATCAACTATACACCATAACTCATCATTAGTAATCTGAATTAAATTAGAAGGCGTTCCCGCAAAAGAAATTAAACTTTTACTCTCATTCCATTTTCCATTCACATATTCCAATAAATAAATATCATTCTCATCGGGTACGTAAATTTTGGAGGAAATATAAGGAGATTGATATAACCCAAATGAAACATGTTGGCTTATATTTCTGGCATGTTTTCCATTTACCTGCCACATACCATAGTTAGCAGCTGCCAAAAATATATTTTGATTATTTATTTTAAAATTCTTCAGATCGAATACCTGAACGGCATTTTTACCCGCAAGTTCTTCAACCGGATAAAACAAACCATTTTCTAAATATTGTAACCCTAAATTTGAACTGGCATAAATTTTATTCTCAAACCGAATTACATTGTAAATACTTCCCACTAAACCCGTTTTTTCATTCCAAATACTTACGGGATAATGTGACTCAATACGCGAAATACCATAAGTTAAAGCAGCCCATAGTCCCCCTTGCCTATCCTGAAAAAGATAATGAACCGTTTGACTTTGCAAACCATTCCCTTTATAAATATGTTGAAGAATATTGCCCGATTTATCAATAATTACAATTCCGCTGCGTATTGTGGCAAGGGCATAACGCCCATCATTTAATGCAGTAGCATTATACAATTGATTTTCCGCTAAAAATGCTTCCAAAATTTTTATGGCATCGTGGTTAAAGTATTTCTTCGACAATATTTCTTCCTTGTTCTTTGTTAGAGGATCATAAACAAATAATCCTTCGGGCATTGAACCGATTAAGATTTTATCGCCCGGGTATGGTAACATAAACCAAGTTTTTATTTTGGTTCCCTCTTCTACCAATTCAAAATTTTCATTAACTAATTTGCAAAAACCTTTTTTTCTTTGATATGTGAAAACATCGTTTTTATTTTTAAATAAAAGAAAAAAAGTAGTTTCTGCCTTAAATACTTTAATGTCTGTCGGCTGGGGCTTTTTATTTGTTGGTTTGTATCTGAAAATATAATTCGAGCAGCCAAAATACACATAGTCATTCGTAACTATTGTTTCCCAAACATCTTCGAACTTGCGGAGATTAGAATCGAGACAATCGCTTATCGAAACATAAGTTAAAGAACCGATTGAATCCGGTTCAAGATATCCAAAATTATTATTTGAGCCAACATAAATTCTACCTTTTTTGTCTATATCAAGCGAACGAACTACTTGTTTTTTTGGAGTATAAATTTTGCGCCATGTAGTACCATCAAATTCCAAAACACAATCGGAAGCACCAAAATACATCAAACCTCTTTTGTCTTGAATAACTGCCCATATTTGTGGCTCAGTATTAAATAAATCGGGGGAATAATTCGTAATTAATGGTGTACCGTTTTCCTGAGCAGTTGATTTTAAAACTATTAGTAATGATATAAATAAAATAATACGAAACATCC
>JAVHRE010000191.1:0-17949 GCA_036171495.1 Bacteroidales bacterium | reverse complement strand
AAAACCTAAACAGGTTATTCCGTTTTTTCTGGATAATTTAAGTGCGAAACTTTAGACAATAACTCTTTCATATTTTAATTTGTGTAAATTTGTGGAAAAAATAATGGCTGTATAGTCACAAAATTTATTAATTAGTATTTGTCCATAATGTTGAGAAATCGAAAATCAAAATATATGACATTCTGTTTCAAATACTAATTAGTGCAACCTTTTATGCGTAAAATTGATTTCACATTAATAAATTCTGCCGATGATTTTGAAACTATTGCAATAAAGACATTCTTTTTTCAGGCAAAAAACAATGCGGTTTATAAAGAATATCTTGAACTTTTAAAAGTTATTCCCGACAAAATTAATAACATTAAAAAAATCCCATTTTTACCTGTTTCTTTTTTCAAAACTCACGAAATAAAAACATTTAACGGTAACAAAGAAATTGTTTTTACAAGTAGCGGAACAACAGGAAGCGAAACGTCAAAACATCATGTATATAAAAGTGAGTTTTATCAAAAAAGTTTTGAAACATGTTTTAATTTGTTTTATGGTAACCCACATGAATATTGCATATTAGCCCTACTTCCTTCTTATTTGGAAAAAAATGGTTCATCATTAGTTTTTATGGTAAACGAACTTATTAAACAAAGTAAAAATGCCGATAGCGGTTTTTTTATAAATAACCATACCGAATTAAATAACAAAGTAAAAAAACTATTAAATAGTTCACAAAAGGTTATTTTGCTCGGTGTTAGTTTTGCATTATTAGATTTTGCAGAAGCATTCCAACAAAAACTTTCAAACAATTTTATTGTGATGGAAACAGGTGGAATGAAAGGTAAAAGAAAAGAAGTTACGCGTACCGAACTTCATAAAACATTGTGCAATAAATTAGGTGTTACTTCCATTCATAGCGAATATGGAATGACAGAGTTGCTCTCGCAGGCATATTCTAAAGAAAACGGTATTTATTATTGTCCGCCATGGATGAAGGTTTTTATTCGCGATACTTATGACCCTTTTAGTTACTTGCCAAACGAAAAAACAGGCGGAATAAATATTATTGACCTTGCAAACCAATATTCATGCTCATTTATCGAAACTCAAGATTTAGGAAAATTATATGATAACGGCAGTTTTGAGGTTTTAGGAAGGTTTGATTACAGTCAGATTCGTGGGTGCAATTTACTTTTAAGTTAAGCGTTTTTATATTTGACACTGATTAAAACTAGTTATTTCGTATTAATTCGTGTAATTTTTTTAGTGGAACTTCAAATGTTCTAAATTTTACCTTAATTTAGCAGGTTTAATTATAAACAATGAAAGTAAAATTAATAAATAAATCGCAGCATGCCAATCCTGCATACAGCACAGAATATTCGGCAGGAATGGATTTAAGGGCAAACCTTAACGAACCGGTAATTTTAAAACCTCTTGAGCGAAAACTTGTTCCTACAGGTTTATATGTTGAATTACCAAAAGGTTACGAAGCACAAATCCGCCCAAGAAGTGGATTGGCTTTAAAAAAAGGAATCACAGTTTTAAATACACCAGGCACTATTGATGCCGATTATAGAGGTGAAATTGGTGTAATTCTTGTAAACTTATCGTCCGAAAATTTTACTGTAGAAAACGGAGAACGAATTTGTCAGATGATTGTTGCCAAACACGAAACTGTTGAATGGGATAATGTTAATGTTCTTGAAGAAACCCGGCGTGGCGAAGGCGGATTTGGACACACTGGAAAAAGTTAGGATTTGTGAATTTCGATTTAGGATTTAAAAATAAAATAGGCGCCGATTTGTTAGTATAATTATGATAAAAAATCATAAATAATCGGTGTAAATCAGCGTCTAAAAATAAACAACAAATGAAAATAATAATTCCAATGGCGGGTATGGGAAAACGGATGCGTCCTCATACGCTTACTGTTCCCAAACCTTTAATTCCAATTGCCGGAAAACCTATTGTACAACGGTTAGTAGAAGCTCTTGCTAAAATATCTACCGAACCAATCGAAGAAATTGCTTATGTTATTGGCGATTTCGGAAAAGAAGTTGAAGAAAACCTTTGCTCAATAGCAAGCGAAATGGGAATTAAATCACGTATTTACTACCAATCGCAACCACTCGGCACTGCTCATGCTGTTTTATGTGCTGCACCATCACTTTCGGGAAAGGTAATTGTTGCTTTTGCCGACACGCTTTTTAGAGCCAATTTTAAACTCGAAAACAATTGCGATGGGTTAATTTGGGTTCATAAAGTTGATGACCCAAGCTCGTTTGGAGTAGTTAAATTAGATAAAAACGGAACAATCACCGATTTTATAGAAAAACCAAAAACGAAAGTGTCAGATTTAGCAATTATTGGAATTTATTATTTTAAAGATGGTAAAAATCTTAAAAGCGAATTACAATTTTTAATTGATAAAAACATTATTGTAAATGGAGAATATCAGTTTACCGATGCTCTTCAAAACATGAAAAACAAAGGGTTAAAACTTCGAATAAGTAAAGTTGATGAATGGTTCGATTGTGGAAATAAAGAAGCAACTTTGCAAACGACTAAACGAATTCTTGAACTTAGTTCCAAAAAAGAACTTATAATGCCCGATGCAAAAATTATAAATTCAATAATAATTCCACCTTGCTTTGTGGGTTACAACGCACATATCGAAAATTCTGTTATCGGACCTTATGTTTCAATTGGAATGCATACAAAAATTATAAATTCAATTATTCGCAATAGCATTGTACAGCGATATTCAGATATTGAAGACATTTCAATACACAATTCAATTATTGGTAATCATACCGAGTTTCGTGGTAAATCATCAGAAGTAAATATTGGCGATTACACTTCACTTTACAGATAAACAATGAAAATAACCATCATCACATTTTTTATTTTGTTTATTTTTAGTTCTTGTAATATTTTATTACACAGCAAACAAAATAGCAGCAATTTAACCTCTCGCGAAGATTACGATTTTACTTATACATTTTTGGAAGCCGAAAAATATAAAATGCTTGGAAATTTTGATGATGCAAGTGTCCTATTCGAAAAATGTAAAAAAATCAATTCCTCAAGTGCAATAATACATTATGAATTAGCAACTCTTCTAATTCAAAAGAAAGATTACAGAAATGCTATAGAATATGCAAAAACTGCGGTTAAATTAAACCCTCAAAACAATTGGTATAAGGCGCTTTTAGCAGTATTATATAAACAAACCAATAAACCCGAACAAGCTATTTCGATTTACAAAGATTTACTTAAAAACAACGCAAATAGAGTAGATTTTTTGTACGAACTCGCTAATTTATACAACTATATAAAAAAATATGACGATGCACTTACATATTACGATATAATTGAAAATAATTTTGGAATTAACGAAACTGTTTCCCTCGAAAAAGAACGTGTATATCTTGTTAAAGGCAATAAGTCTAAAGCTTATAACGAAATTCAAAAACTTATAGAAAGCAATCCTAACGAAGTAAGATATTATGGTATTCTTGCCGAATCTTATGTGTCAGACGGCGATTTTGAAAAAGCTAACGAAGTATATCAGCAAATGCTTAAAATAGACGGGAATAATGGTTTAGTTCACCTCTCACTTTCAGATTTTTATCGTCTTAACAAAGAATACGATAAATCGTTTGACGAACTAAAAATAGCATTTTCCAGCACCGACGTTGATATTGACATTAAAATTAAAATGCTCATTACTTTTTTAAATTTTAGTAACGAAAGCCCTGAACTTAAAGCTCAGTCGAACCAATTACTTGAAATATTGATAGACACATACCCCGAAAATCCTGAACCACATACACTTTATGCCGATTTTTTAATAAAAGACAACAAAGTTGAAGAAGCCCGTGAACAATTAAGAATTGTTGCCAAAACACAAAAAAGCAAATATCTTATCTGGGAACAATTACTTTTTATTGAAAGTACTTTAAACGATTTTACTGCAATGTTTAACGAAAGTAGCGAAGCTCTCGAGTACTTTCCAAATCAGCCTGTTTTAAACTATTTTAACGGGTTATCTGCTTATCAATTAAAAAAATACGACAAAGCCGAAGAAACTTTAAAACAAGGTGTTGAAATAGTAACAGATAACCAGGAACTTAAAGCAAACATGTACTCTCTAATTGCCGATGTATGTAATAAACTTGGCAAATTAAAGGAATCGGATGATGCTATGGAACAAGTACTTAAAATTGACAAAAGCAATAAAATTATTTTAAACAACTATAGTTATTATCTTTCACTACGTGGCGACAGTTTAGATAAAGCCGAAAGAATGAGCTTAATATGTGTTGAATTAGAACCAAATAATTATACTTATCTCGACACTTATGCGTGGGTACTTTACAAACAAAACAAATTGCAAAAAGCTTTAGAAGCAATTGAAAAAGCATATAATAATGGTGGTAAAAATAATGCAGTTATTGTTGAACATTATGGCGACATACTTTTTAAATTAGGACAACCCGAAAGGGCAAATGAACTTTGGAACGAAGCTTTTAAACTTGGACAAGGTTCAGAGTTTTTAAACAAAAAAATAATTCAAAAAACACTGATTGAATAGTGATTAATAAAAAATATTTAACTTTTTTTCTGATAGTTGTAATTATATTTACATTAATTTCGTGTAAAACTACACGTAAAATTAGCTCAGAAAAAGTTCGCCCTATGGGAACAGGAAAATTATATTCGATGGTTGCAAGCAATTATTTGCCATATAAAACTTTATCTATAAAGTTCGATGTTAATATTAAGTTTGATGATGTTGACCGTTCAATTGGAGGCACTTTAAGAATTCGCAAAGACAGTCTTATCTGGATTAGTTTAACGCCTGTACTTGGCATAGAATTAGCGCGAATACAATTAACCCCCGATAGTATTATGTTTATTAATAAGTTAAAAAACGAATACTTTGTAAAATCGTATGATTATTTCGACAATAAATTTCAAACTGATTTGTCTTTTAAAGACTTGCAAGCAATTTTTACTGACGAAATGTTTTTGTATTCCGAAACCGACGAAGAAAACAATGAAAGATTAAACGCTAACAATAAAGAAGAAAAATTTTATAGAAAAACATTTATTTCTACTACCGACTCTAATTTGTATGTTTTACAAACACATCGTCAACATAAAATTAATAAACATATTAAGAGAAACAAAACTGCTGGCTTTATTGTTGAAAATATTGGTGTTACACCTGATATTTTTAAAATTTCAAACATTTCGGTTAACGATTATGGCGAAAAAAGAACACTTAAAATTCAATATTCCGACTATATTGATGTTAATACTAAAGTAATGCCATCAGTTATAAAAATGCAAATACAAACACCACAAAAACAAATGAATGCTGAAATTAAATATAATAAAATTACCGTTAATTCAGATATTAGTTTTTCGTTTAATATTTCTGATAAATATAAAAGAATAGAATGACAAATATTATCAAAAACATTATTTATCTTTTGCTATTTGTTTCTACGATATCATTGCAGGCTCAAACGCGTTCCGAACTCGAAAAAAAACATAAGAAAACTCAGGAAGAAATAAAATATACCAACAATTTGCTTAAACAAACCCAACGCGATAAAAAAATATCAATGAACCAATTAATGATATTAAATAAAAAAATTGCTGCTCGTCAGGAACTTGTTAATACTATTACAACCGAAGTCCAATCGCTTGATGGTAAAATAGACGAAAATCAACAAAACATTAATAGTCTTGAAAAAAACCTTCAACATTTAAAACAAAACTATGCGAAAATGATAGTTTTTGCATACAAAACAAGGACATCTTACGACAAATTAATGTTTATTCTTTCGGCAAAAGATTTTAATAATGCCTATCGCCGGTTAAAATATTTGCAACAATATGCCGATTTCAGAAAAAAACAAATGGAAAAAATTGTTTCTACAAAACAAGATTTATCAAAAAAAGTTAACGATTTACAAACAAAAAAAATAGATAAAGAAAATTTGCTAAACGAAGAAAAACAAGAAACCAATCAACTTACTTCGGAAAAAGGCGAACAAGCTCAGATGCTTAAATCTCTCAAATCTAAAGAAAAGGAATTAGCGAAAAAACTTACCGACCAAAAACTTGCCGACCAAAAATTAAAAAACATTATTAATGATTTAATTGCCGAAGAAATTAAAAAAGCCGAAATTGCCCGAAAAGAAAAAGCATTAAAAGAAAAACTTAAAAAAGAAAAGGAAATTAAAGATAAAGCAAAATTAAATGCAGGCAATAAAACTAATATAGAAGTTAATAAAACCGAAAAGCCTAAAAACATTGAGAAACCAAATATTGAAAAGCCAAAAACAACTTCTGTTTTCGATTTAACACCTGCCGAACAAATTGTTTCCGATAAATTTGAAGCAAACAAAGGTAAACTACCTTGGCCCATCGAACGCGGAGTAATTACCAGCACTTTTGGCGAGCACGACCATCCTGTTCTAAAAGGAATTAAAGTAAAAAACGATGGAGTTTATATTTCTACTACCCCAGGTTCGGCTGCACGAGCAATTTTCGATGGCGTTATAAGCAAAATTATTTCTATACCCGGAAAAAATAAAATTGTGATTATACGTCATGGCGATTTTTTAACAGTTTACTCCAACCTAAATGAAGTTACTGTTAATGTTGGCGAGAAAGTGAAAACAAAACAAAAAATTGGCGTTGTTTATTCAGATGCCGATGATGAAAATAAAACAATACTTGAATTACAAATATGGCACGGCACAATTAAACAAAATCCGGAATATTGGTTATCAGGCTCTAATTAAATGACAAACGAATATAACATATTAATCCAAAAACTCGATACGTTTATTCGTAAATACTACCGTAACGAACTTTTACGTGGTTTGTTATTATCGTTTTTAATTTACATTACCTCATCTTTAACTGCATTTATTTTAGAGTATTTTGAAAATTTTGATATTACTACACGAACCATTCTTTTTTATTTAATACTCTCGGCTTATATTTTTGTTTTTGCAAAATTTATTGCAATCCCACTATTGCAACTTTTTCAAATTGGAAAAATAATTTCGCACAAACAAGCTGCCAATATTATATCGTTATATTTTACACAAATAAAAGACCGCCTTTTAAATATACTTGAGCTTGCCGAAATGCCACAAAATAAAGGGTATTCGCAACAATTACTTATAGCAAGTATAGAAAATAAAATTTCAACATTAAAAATAATTCCATTCGAAAGCGCTATTAACGTAAAAGTTAATTACAAATATCTTACTTATTTAAGTTTTGTTTTGGCTGTTTTTCTAACTGTTTATGTTATTTGGCCTCAAGTAATAAAAGATGGTTCAAAACGACTTATCAATCATAATGTGTTTTATGCTTCAGCACCACCTTTTAATTTTATTTTAGAAAACGACTCGCTAACCGTTGAACAAGGAAAAGATTTCGCTCTAAATATTAGTGTCGAAGGTAAATATGTTCCTAAAAATGTTTATATTATTATTGGAAGCAATAAAATTATTTTAGAACATTCGTCAAAATCTTCATTTAGTTATATTCTTAAAAACGTGAATAATTCGTTAGATTTTAAATTTTATGCCGACGAATATTATTCCGCTCAATACAAACTAAACGTTTTGCCACCGCCTGTTATTACAGGATTTAAAGTTGAGATTGACGTACCGCAATATACAGGCGAAAACGATTTTGTGCTCGAAAACACAGGCGATTTTACTATACCATGCGGAAGTTCCGTAAAGTGGACATTTACTACTGCCAATGTAGATATTGTTAAATTTGTAATTAATGATAGTTTAAATGCAGATGTTAAAAAAGATGATGAGCAGTTTTATACATCATTCAGGTTTTTAAATTCAGCAGTTTACTCAATTAAAATGGCAAATAATTTTATTAAATCATATCAACCTATCAAGTATAATGTTAATGTAATTCCCGATTTATATCCTGCAATTACATGCGATTTTATTACCGACACTTCGCAAATTGGCACTTACTATTTTAAAGGAACAATTAACGATGATTATGGATTTAATAAACTCGCATTTAATTATAAATCAACCAATTCTACAGATTCGCTTAAAACAATATTGTTGCCAATTAATAAAAATTCTAAATATCAGGAATTTTATTTTGCTTATGATTTCAGCACTTTAAAAGATTTAGGCGGCGAAATTGAATATTATTTTGAAGTGTTCGATAACGATGGCGTGCACGGAAGTAAATCGAGTCGTTCAACTATTAAAACTTATAAAATCCCATCGGCAAACGAACTCGAAAAATATCGCGAAAATGCAAATAAAAACATCGAAGAAAAATTAAAAACCTCATCTAAACTTAGCGAAGATATTAAACGCGACATTAAAAAATTACAGGAAAGCTTGTTAAATAATAAAAATAATTCGTGGGAACAAACTAAAAAATTGCAAGATATTGTAAATAAGCAAAATCAACTCGAACAAATAGTTAAAGAATTATCGTTAGAAAATAAAAAGAAAGATAACTTTGTGAATACTTTTTCGGAACAAGATAAACAGCTTATCGAAAAACAAAAACAAATAGAAGACTTGCTCGAAAACGTTATGGACGACGAAATGAAAAAGCTTATGGAAGAATTAAAAAAACTTATGGACAATTTCGACCAGAACAAGCTTAATAATATTGCCGACCAAATGAAAATGAATTACGAAGACCTAAATAAGCAACTCGACAGAAATATGGAAATGCTTAAGCGATTAGATATTGAAGAAAAAACCGACAACATTTCTAAAGAACTCGATAAATTATCGCAGGAACAGGACAAATTATCTGAAAAAACTACCGAAAAGAAAAATCCACTCGATTCACTTTCAAACGAACAAAAGCAACATGAACAAAAGTTCGATGAACTTATGAAACAGTACGACGAACTTCAGAAAAAAAATGAAGAACTTAAAGAACCAATGAGTTTAAAAGATTTTCAACAAGAAAAAACTGATATTAACAATGAACTTAATAAATCGCAGGAAAGTTTAAAACAAAACAGCCGCAAAAGTGCATCAAATAGTCAAAAAAAGAATGCCAATCAAATGAAAAACATGTCGCAAAAAATGCAGGACATGCTCAAGGATAGCGAAATGGAACAGGAAGGCGAAAACGCCGAAAATCTTAAACAAATAATTGACAATCTCGAAAAATTTTCGTTTGATATAGAAGCTCTTATGGGACAAACTGGCAAAGTAAACTCCAACGACCCATCGTACATTAAAAATTCAGAAAAACAAAAAAAACTAAATAACGATTTCCAAATAATAAAAGATTCGCTTTCGGCACTCGCTAACCGTTCACCAATGGTCGGTTCAGAAATTAACAGTAAAATAAAAAAAGTACAAAAATTAGGCGAACAAACTTTATCAAATTTTGATGAGAGAAACATAGGAATGGCAAAAACCAATCAGCAATACATTATGACTAATGCCAACGACCTTGCACTATTACTTGGCGAAATATTAGACCAAATGCAAAAACAATCACAATCGCAATGTAGCGGAGGAAAATGCAAAAAACCAGGCAATGGTAAACCCAATTTGTCGCAAATGAAAAGTTTGCAAAAATCTTTAAAATCGCAAATGCAATCTATGATAGACCAGCTAAAAAAAGGAGATGGGAAAAAAGATGGTAAATCAATGAACGAACAAATTGGTAAAATGATTTCTATGCAGGATAAATTTAACCAAATGCTTAACCAGCTTATGCAAGATGGCGGATTAAGTCCCGAAACATCCAAGCAGCTTAAAGAAATTAAAAGTATGGTAAACGATGTTGAAAAAGAAATAGTAAATAAAAATATTACACCTCAAACAATGCTTCGTCAGGAACAAATTTTAACACGTTTGTTGGAAGCCGAAAAATCAGACCACGAAAGAGAAACAGAAAATAAAAGAGAATCGAATGAAGGAAAAAATAATAAAATAAGTAACCCAGAGCAAATATTTAAGTATAAAAGAGTAAATTCGCACTATAATGAAATGCTCGAAGGCAGCAAAATTAAATTGTCGAAATATTACAACAACAAATATAAAGAATACATGATACACTTAAACGAATAGATGTCATGAAAGAAAAAATAAAATTTCAATCAAAAATCGAAAACATTAACATAGTAGAAAAGTTAGTAGATGAAGTTTCTGCTGAGCAGAAATTAAGTTCCGAAATTTATGGTAATTTATTAGTAACTATGGTAGAAGCGGTTAATAATGCTATTATTCATGGAAATAAATTAGACGAATCTAAAGAGGTAATACTAAATTATGGCATTAAAAAAGGTTTCTTTTGGTTTGATGTTAAAGATCAGGGTAAAGGCTTCGATTTTAATAATTTACCAGACCCAACGCTTCCCGAAAATATCGAAAAACCACATGGAAGAGGCATTTTTCTTATGTCGCACCTTGTTGACGAAATAAAATTTGAAGAAAACGGCACTAAAGTTTGTTTAAAAATAAAAATTTAGTTGATGTCTGTTTCAATTCAATTTTTTAAAATTTCATCAAATATTTTAAAAGGGAAAAAACGAAAAATTTACATTTGGGTTAATCAAACTATTGAAAACGAAAAAAAAACAACCGGCAATATTTGTGTAATAATTACTTCTAAAAAACAACTGCTCGGAATAAATAAAAAATATTTAAGCCACAACTATCATACTGATATAGTTACTTTTAATTACAACGAAAATAAAATCGTTTCTGGAGATTTATTTATTAGCCTACCTCAAGTTCAAGAAAATTCGAAAATTTTTAATGTAACTGAAGAACAAGAATTGTTGCGTGTAATAATTCATGGAGTTTTTCATTTGCTCGGTTTTAATGATAAAACTGAAAAAGAAAAAGCAGAAATGAGAAAAAATGAAGAGATTGCCCTTGAAAAATACATGAGCAATGTTTTAAATAAATGATATTCTGGGATTAAAAAAAATAATTTATGAGTCCCGATTTAGGCGGGATTAGATTTCTTCTTATGTAATACCTGCAAGGAAACACATAAATTTGCTCTTATTTAGTTCAATATCCCCCTAATCCTCTTTCGACAAGATCAGGACAAGCTCTTTCAATAAGGGGGAATGGGTAGCAAACCGTGCCACGGTTTGCTAAATGGTGTAATTTTTAAGTAGTTTTCTTTCTAACACTACTTAATTAAAACATTGTTTTTATAAATAGAATAGCCTCGCAAAGTTCCATTTTTATTCCAATGGGTAGCTTTTCCATTAATTTTATCGTTTTCCCAGTAACCTTCTAATTTTTCTCCGTTCGGATAGCATTGAATTCCTTTTCCGTTTCTTAAATTATTCTTCCATTCTCCTTCAAACTTGATTCCGTTCTCCCATGCGTAAGTACCTTTGCCTTCTCTTTTATTATTTTTCCATTCACCCCAGTATCCCAAATCCGGATTAAATTTCATAAAATAAGTATCAGGTTTTTTTAATTGGTACAATAGTTTGAATTTTTCGGGATATTTCTGAATAGCAGGATATAAGTTCCTACCGGTAGAGGAATATCCCAATTGGTCAAGAACGACATAATTAACTTTAGCTTTTTTTAAAAATTCAATTTCTTCTTCTTTATTGAGTGTGTTTTTAAAATTTGTTACATATCTTTTTGCAAACAGGTAAAATAACTCCGGTTTCCTGCAACATATTATGTCATTACTCTCAGTATGCTGGTTAGCCCATATTGCGATATCAAAATATTTTTTATAATTATTAGGGTAATTGTTTTTTGCAGTTTGATGCAATAGTTCTAACTGGGGCTTATATATAGGTATGGCAAATAAAAAACATAATGGAAGCCCAAACTGTAAAACATAATAGTTTTTCAGTTTCATTTGCAAAAACAACCACTTTAATATTTCATATAGTCCGTTTCCAAGCAAAAACAATAACATCGGAATAACAGGAAGCATAAAGCGTGTACCTGTCCATACAGGCGGCCAAAGCAGTAGTATTCCTAAATTTGCAATAATGTAAAATAACATCAAAAGGCGAAAATCCTTCAGTTTATAAATGCCATAAGCGATAACTATCAATGTTAATATACCCAGTATCCATTCGGAAGATACAACAAGTTCTTTGTACTTGATAGTTGTTATACTAAAGCAACTACTTGGTATTTCGCGTGTAATATATCTTTGAACATTTTCAAGAAACCGTGGAAACCAGTCCCTTAATTCCATTCCGCCAAGTTCGGGTCTATATGGGTTTCGTTGTAAAAGTTGTTGAATATACGGATTTCCACCGAGTTGCTGACCTCTAATAATCCATGGTAAAACCAGCAAGATGAATCCTCCTGCCATTGTTGCAGCATATTTCCATTTCTTTTTGAACAGGAGCAAAACAATTATTGTTACAAGCATTGCTATTCCGGTTGTTCTTATATAATAAGAAATGCAAACCGACAATAAAAGTGCAAGAAACATCAGATTTTTATAAAACGGTTTTTCAAAATCAGTTTTAATATATAATAAAAAAGAAAGTGACGAGAAGAATATAAAAGGTGCTTCGCTCATCATCATAGTTGAACTTCGCATTATATAATAATTCAGCAGTAAAAATATGCCTGCAATGAAAGAAAAAGATATGTTTTTCGAAAATTTATAAAAAAGATAAAAAAGAACTAAAACCGACATCCATAAAAAAAATCCATTCGCAGATATTATTGTTGTAATTTTATTTGAAAACAATGTTATTATAATGCTTATAATAAAAGGGTATCCCGGAGGGAAATGATTTGCCGGACTTTTATCAATATATTGAATATTTGTATATCCATCACCATTAGCAAGGGCATTACCGAGAATGTAATATCCGGCACTATCTCCAGCAATATCAATTTTTTGGTCATAGATATATTGATATATTTTTAAAAATGTAATGGAAATAATTATAGCAAAAGCTAATAATAATATTTTGTTTGTTAATTTATTGTTTTTTTCAGATGGAAGTGATTTATTTCCAGAACTTGTTTTTTTAATTGCTTTTTTATTTTTCTGTACCATAATTAAGGTTAAATTTATGGTTTCTGGGTTCTGGTTTCTGCAACTTCCCGAAAGTTTGCAAAGGCTATGGCATCGTTAACTTTCGGAAAGTTTCAAACTAAAATACCGATAGTTATCGGGATTGATATTACAGACAGACTCTAATTAGTGGGATGAAACTTGACAATTATTTTATGCTTGGCATCTTGTAATTTGAGATATTAGAGTTGCTTTTTAATACTCGGCAAAGTTAAAGTTAAGTTCAATTAGCTTTGAAAAACGAGTTCCCGACGAAAACATATCTACGTCTTCTTTTTTATAATGCCAATTAATAACTACATTATTTTTCTTTCCAATATTTTCGAGAATAAGTAAAATTTTTGCAATTTGTTTTGCAGATGCTGTGTTAAAATATTCGAGTTTAAAATCAAAAATAGTTAAATCGAGTGGTACATTGGAATATTGTGTGAGCCAATTTAAAAGTGGTTCATAAAAGCCAATTGCGTTTTCGGGAAGCGAACGTTTGGAAATTTGGAAAAGTTTATTTTCGGCATCAAAAACAATTTTTGGTGTATCTTCGGTTGGTTCTATAATAAGTTTTTCGAGCATTTTATTCTTTGTTAATTGTAGTTTGTAAAGAGCAAAAACAAGATAAATCAGACACTTTATTAAAATTATAGGAAATTGGGTTACCACTTTTTATGCGTAAATCAATAATTCCTAAGCCAGTTTTTTTTGAACTATTAATCTCAAAATCAAAAAGACATTTATTATAATATTCGTCAAGTTTCTCTTTAGAAAGTGAATTTATGTTTTCAAGTTTTTCTTTAAGTCTCCCGAATTTATTTATATCAACATAATTACCCGTTGTAATTGTATAATGACCTTGATGTTCACCTAAAATAAATATACCAAGCACTCCTTGTTTGTTTGAATCGGGGTTAAAACCATGTTTTACAATATTTTGAAGCATCTCTACTATTATATAAAAAACTTTCTTTTTATGACTCGCTGTACCAGTCATTTGTCCTTCTAACGAACCAAGCAAAATCATTAAACTCTCTTGATTAAAAGGACCATTTGATACTAAAAGTATGTTTTCTTTATTAAGTGTATTGTGAATGTTTATAATGTTATTTAAGCTATCATTTTTGTTTTCAGCATTTAAATGTAATCCTTCGAGAGATGGGATGGTGTGTAAATAAAAGAACGAAGAGTTATCATCAACCGGTCTAAATTGATAAAGTAATTTATTTCCCGATTTACGCGCCATATCAATAAGTCCTAACCCTGCTCCACCTTTTGATGATAAAGAGCCATCTTCTAAAACCATTTTATAATATTCTTTTAACTCTTCTTTTTCTAAACTATTTATTGTTTCGATAAGATTTTTAATATAATCTATATTACTGTTTAACACTAAATTACCTGTAGTAATAAAGTATTTTTCATCGTGTTTTTGAATAACAAACAATCCATTATTATCCGGCAAATCAACTTTTGCATCGTCTTGATGGCGTGTAATATTTTGCAAACATTCTACTAAAATGCTGTAAACACGTTTTTTAATTTTCGATGATTGCTCTTCTTTTTCGAGTTTATTTTCGGTAAGTGCGAGTATATTATCTGTAATATCTTGAGTAAACCGACCTCTATATACATATCCAAGATTGTCTTTTTGCATAGCCTTAAACAAGGTTAACACAAAATTTAATAAGTTTTCGCTCTCGGACTGCATTGTAATTTTTGAAACGTTAAAAATACTACTTTAATACAATTTTGCAAAAATATAAAAAAATATTTGCAAATTTAATCTTTTTGCTATTCGTTACAAATTAATTTTTAAACAATTAGCTTTATCAAAATAATTGTGATAATTGTAAATTAAGTTTGACATTTAATAACAGTTACTAAAGCAGAGGGTTGTTTATGGGTTACTATTAGCTTGTGCAATAGGAACAAATACTCTTTGTTGCATTTCGCGGTCGAGCATTAGTAAGGCAGAACCTTTTCCATCAATCATTTTTAATTGTTCAAGTATTACAGTAACATTTGCCTCTTCCTCAACTTGTTCGTTTACAAACCATTGCAGGAAATTTGTTGCTGCATGGTCTTTTTCAGAAATTGCGACATTCATTAAATTATTTATTAACGAAGTTACATGTTGCTCGTGTTTTAATGTTTCGGCAAAAACATCAATAATGTTTTTACAATTAACTTTGGGCGAAGCAATTGCGTCAAAGCTCACGACTCCTCCACGCTCAATTATATAATCGTATAATTTAAGTGCATGGGCTGTTTCTTCCTGATATTGAATACGCATCCAATTTGCACATCCATTAAGATTTTTAATTTGACACCAAGCCGACATATCTAAATAAAGATATGCTGAATAAAATTCGGCATTAATTTGTTTATTCAATTCTTTTTCTACTTTTTTTGAAATCATAACTTCATTTGTTTATGTTTTATTAATTAGTTCATTTTTATTAGTTTGAGGTTGTTAAAAACTCCAAACCTGAAACTATGTGTTTATATTCTTGCAAAGATAATTAATAAACATGTCCAGTTTGTTCTAATTCCGATTTATTTATTTTGTTTTTTGATAAAACTTTCCAAACATAAACAATATATGCAATAACAACAGGTAATAAAAGCGAAACATAACTCATAGAAATAAGTGTATATTTACTTGACGATGCGTTTACAATAGTTAATGATGACTGCAAATTGCAAGTCGAAGGATAAAAAGATGTATTGTTAAATCCGGCAATTAAAAATAACGAAAAAACAACTGGCAAAATTCCAATAACAGTAATCCAAAAAGAGTTTGATGATTTTTTTACGCCACCCTTGTAAATTCCATATAAAACAAATAAAACTCCAATAACAAATATTATTAAAACAATAGGCATTTGAATAATATTATGTAAATATTTGAATTTTTCAACCGATATTAAAGAGGAATTGGGGTTAACTGCAAAACCATCTTTAGTTATTAATATTATTGTAAATACTACGAACAATAAAACAAAAACAACTCCATTATACAATATTTGTTTTGATGCTCTGCCTGTAATTTCAATGTTATCTATGTATTTTAAAAAAAACATTGCTCCAGTAGTTCTCGACAAGAAAAATATTGTAAAGCCAAACAAAATGTTTTGAAAATTAAGTAAGGCTTCTAATCCATAATACCCTGATGTCCATGAGCTTAAATTATATTTATCGATTATAAATGTAGAGCCGGTATAAAAAGAACTTGCAAT
Source organism: Bacteroidales bacterium (assembly GCA_036171495.1). Lineage (GTDB taxonomy): Bacteria > Bacteroidota > Bacteroidia > Bacteroidales > GWA2-32-17 > GWA2-32-17. The sequence goes on along the minus strand of JAVHRE010000191.1, from coordinate 1,636 downwards.
AACACCTAAAAAAAAAGTTGCTAAAAAACCATTTGCGATTTGAAAATATTCATAAGATTTTGAGCCAATAAAATTTTTATTTTTTTTTCTATACTCGTACGAAACAGCTTGAACAATAAACCCAAATAATATAAACATCCATAACCAATAAGCCCCACCAAAACTTGTAGAATAAAAAAGCGGAAACGAAGCAAAAAATGCTCCTCCAAAAGTTACTAAAGTGGTGAATGTAATCTCCCATTTTCTTCCCGTCGCATTTACTAATAGTGTTTTTTCATCTTCAGTTTTAGCTATTTGATATAATAAAGTTTGCCCGCCTTGCACAAATAATAAAAACACCAAAAAGGCAGCAAGCAGAGAAATTATGAGCCACCAATATTGCTGAAGTGCTTGTAATGATAATGTTTCAAACATAAAACTTATTCTTTAGGTCCGTTTTTAATTTGATTAAATAATATTTTTACATCTGCTGCTAATAATATTGTGAACAATATAGCGAATAAAATAAATGTTAATTGAACAGTTGAAGAATTAAGGTGCGATGTAGCTTTTGAAACTGGCAATAAATCTTGAATAGCCCAAGGTTGTCGTCCTACTTCGGCAACAATCCAACCAAGTTCACTTGCAACAAATCCAAGAGGAATAGTAAAAACCGCTAACCATAAAAGTACTTTTACTTTTATTAACCATTTTCGCCAAACAAAGAGTAAAATAACAAAAAAGAGAATTATAAAATACATTCCTAATCCAACCATTAAATGAAACGAATAAAATGTTAATGGTACATTTGGCACAATATCTAAAGGATTATTTATATATGCGTAACCCAAATCATTGCAATTTGCTTTAAAATCTGTTAATGCTAAATTTATTTGTGATTTGTTAGATTTCGATTTTGCTGATTTGTAACTATTTAAAGCAATCATAGCAATAGTTCCACGCTCCATTCTTTTAAACACCGGTTCAATTCCTTGATATTGATTCCCATAAACTAAATCGTAGATTCCAGGAACAAAAGCATTGTTATCGCGAAAACCCAGTTTTGAAAGCATTCCGGGTATTTCAACCTTAAAAACAAAATGATTTACGGTATCCTTTATTGGTACATTTGTTTTTAAAATCCCAAAAACAATTAATGGAGCTTTTGTTTTTCCTATAAACAACCCTTCTATTGCAGCTAATTTCACAGGTTGTTTATGAGCAATCTGATATGTTGACGAATCGCCAGAAACAATAACTAAAAGCGAAGCAACAAGTCCAAAAATTGAACCAACAACTATACTCTTTTTTGAGAAGCTCTCGTGTCGTTTTTTAATTAAATACCATGAACTTATTCCCACAACAAAAATAGCTGCAACAACGTATCCAGAAGTAACTGTATGTAAAAATTTTTGAACTGCAAATGGTGAAAAAGCTATTTCCCAAAAATTAAGCATTTCGCTTCGGGCAGTTTCTGGATTAAAATGCATGCCTATAGGATTATCCATCCATGCATTTGCAACTAAAATCCACCACGATGATAATGTAGAACCAATTGCAACAAGCCATGTTGAAAGTAAATGAGTTTTTTTACCAACTTTATTCCAGCCAAAAAACATTAAGGCAATAAAAGTGCTTTCTAAAAAAAACGCCATTA